>JAJRPK010000073.1 GCA_024280785.1 Gammaproteobacteria bacterium | reverse complement strand
GGATGTCTACCTACGTGATAGCGACTACAAAAAAGGCGTGGCGGAAGCAACTATTCCGGAATATGCCTCACCCATTCACCGCGATGACCTTACTGGCTTGCCGCCTGCTTATGTCGAACCCACTGAATTTGACCCGCTACACGATGAAGGGGTTAATTACGCCAAAAAACTTGAGTCAGCCGGTGTTGACGTAACACTAATAGTTGCAAAGTCTGCTGTGCATGGGTATGAATTTGTCGATTGCGAGACAACCCGAAAATACAGAAAGATCCGCATGAAAGAGCTCAATCGAGTACTAGGAAATAACTAGCACATCCCAAAATTTTCAATAAGCGAGATACATCATGAATCAATGGAAAAACAGAATTGCAGTAATTACCGGGGCCGGCAGTGGTATTGGTCGTGGGCTTGCCCGCCAGTGCGCGCTCCGCGGCATGCACGTTATCGCCTCTGATGTCGATGCCTCGGGTCTTTCTCAGCTAGAGCAAGAACTAACTCAAAAAAAACAGTCCATTGAAACTTTCAATCTTGATGTCAGGGATTCTGAAGCTGTCGAAAATTTTGCCGTTGAGGTTTTTTCAAAGCACAGCCAAGTTAACTTGCTATTTAACAACGCCGGCGTCTTGGTTGACGGTAAAAGCTGGGAGCGATCGATTAAAGATTGGCAGTGGAACTTTGATGTCAATGTCATGGGCGTGGTCAATGGTATCCGTAGCTTTGTCCCTAAAATGCTCGCGCAAAATGCAGAAGGAAAAATAATTAACACCGCCTCCATCGGTGGACTATTAGGTGGCGGTAGTTTTCTGGCGCCGTACCAAGGGACAAAACATGCCGTAGTTGCCATCACTGAATCTTTGCATGCAGAGCTATCATTGGAGCAAGCTCCTATCACAGCGGCTTGTTTATGCCCTGGCGATACAGCCACTGGCATTTGGGAGTCCGATCGTCTCCTCCCTGAATCAGAGCATCACAAATTTGGTAGTGATGTAGAGCAACAGATGCATGACGTCGTTGCCGGAATGTGCGCCGTAGGGTTTACCGCCGATAAAGCCGCCGAAAAAACGCTAGAAGGTATTGAAGCAGGAAAGTTTTGGATCTTCCCCCAACCAGAATTTAAAGCCTTGTTTCAGCTGCGTGTCGATGCCATATTGAACGAAGATTCACCTCCGTCAGCGGAGGAATTTATGGCAACTATGATGACCTAGCCGGTAATGCTCTGGCTTAATAGAACCGGACACATTAATGAGAGATAATAATGTCTAGCATTGAGGTGTCCGTATTCAACAAAAGCGAGTTAATCTACGTCAACCTAACAAGAGCTTAGTGTTTCATAGTGAGCGTAGACAGCTCTATATCATGGAGCAACCCCAACCAACTACTTTTTGTCGTATGACCACGACTTTTGTCATCGGCGATAACGCTCTGCATAATAGTCAGTGATTCGGCCTTCTCACCCAACTTATAGTATCCTCGAGCCAACAAAACTTCAGCTTGTGGGTCAATCTGCTTAGCGATTTTTCTGCGCTGAATAAGAGCTGTCACACTGCCGCTATAGTCTTCAAGAATAAAACACATTTGAGCAATCGTATATAGCGTATCTTGCCGCTGACTTTGCCTTAAGTCTGGCAGCGCAATAAATTTTTGAAACACAGCAATCGACTCCCGCAATCGACCTTGCTGGTAATACACGTGCCCCAAGTATCGCCCTAGCTGAGCCTGCTCATATCTGCTGTTACATTTCGCCTCCGACAGTGCCAGCAACTCCTTTTCTGCCTTGCGAAGCTTTCCTCCAGCAATTAAATTCTGAATAGGGAGTATTGCTTGCGTGCACTTTGAGCTAATAGATTGGCCCGATTCATAAGCTAACTCTTCGCCACTTATTTGGCCTTTTGAATTAGAAATTAATCCGCATGAGAATAGCGACAATATCATGACCAAAAAAAACGCAGTTTTGATACTTTGAGCAAAAAACATTTTTAATCTCATCTGATTCTTATTTTCATCTAAAAGGCATTTTAAGGAACGCTTTACACAAGAACTACAAAAACTCAGTGAATTATGACTTTTAAAGTTTGACGATATAAATAAAAAAAACCCCGCAAAGCTATGCGGGGTTTTTTAAAAGTTAGTCATTACGACTAACAAAGCTAACTTAGCTCACACGACGTCGAAGACGAGCAGCAACCGCTACCAATCCACCGAACAATGCCGCTAGACCAAATGCACCCATTGCTGGAACATTTTTAGCATCCGCAGCCGCCAGTTCAAAGTCTTGTGAAACTACGGTTGAAAAGTCATAAGAGGTAAATGACTGAGCCGCTCCTAAAACGCCAGGAGGGTTAGTCGCTACCACAAATGCTATGTCAGTATTATGAACATAGTTAGTACCCGTCACTGCAAAATCACCACCCGCTAAAGTACCCGTGTGAAGAATTTCGAAGCTACCACCTGCTCGCTGTCCCTGGAATTCATGAACAGCGATACCTGCCGCGTTCTGCGCAGGATCAAGTGAAACATAAGCCGGTGGGTTAGTTCCACCAAGAGCGACTGTTAAACCGCCAATGACTTGGTTAAGTGTAACCGCTTGTCCCGCTCGAGTAGACACTACTGGAGTTGCAAAACCAGCAGGAAAACCACCCCAAGGTGTACCACATCCGTTAGCACCGGGTGCCAGGATTGAAGGGTTAGGCGTAGCACAAAGGTTACCCGTGTGGTTAACAAAAGCAAAGTTTTGCGAGCCAGTTACTGGTGGGCAATCATAAGTTAATGTGCCGTCAGCATCGTTGCCGCCGTTAGTCACGCTACAAACTGCAGGGCCGTAAGCAGGCGAAGGGAAATGCTCACGCTCGTCCGCACGAATATCCCACTGAGGGCCACCCGAACCGAAAATCGCACCGCCTTCGCGCAGAGTCATCAAGAAGTCAGTAACTTCACCGCTGGCCGCATCAAGAGTCATATCAAGCGTTGCGTTCCAACCCGGACCCGTACCGAAAGCACCCAATCGAGGAAGCTGGTAGTTAGGTGGAAGTGGCGCCGTTGGAACACCAGGAATGTTCTGAATAGTCGTGCTTTGGTTAATAGCAAAGCCTGACAAACTAACGGTGTAGGAAGCCGCTGAAACAGCCGCTGAACCTGTGATCGCGATAATCGCGCCTAATAAAGGACTTACCTTATGCAAATTTTTCATTTTCTATATCCTCTAGAGTTAGATTTTATAATTAGGATCCAAAAATATTTTATACGCTAATTTTGCTTAAACAGAGCGGGAGTCTTCAGAAAACTTGAATCTCGTTACCTTGAGTGTACCCCATAGTTTTATCTTAGTTTTATTGCTTATTACTGAGTTTAATCACTAGGTTGTACAACTGGTTGTTTATTGTAAGTTCGACGTAATATTCGTCAGAATCCAGCCTTGGCTAATAAAACCACATAAACGGCGTCTTGGACACCTTTTCTTAAGGGGTCCTGAAAACCCCTGAAAACGAATAAAAAGAACAACAGATGGAATATTTTATTATAATTAACAATAGCTTAAGAAAAACCTTTTAGCTATGACGCCGCGTAAACCGGGTGCGTTTATACCTTTAATAATGGATTATTTTACCACCAACAACAGAAAACCATTAATAAACGTTTAGTTTTGAATCTTTTTCGCCCAACCAGTTCTTCTCGAAACTAAGCTAAAATTTGCCTTTTTCCACTCATCCGCACTCAAATTGCAATCAGCTCCACTGGCTGGCCGTCTGGATCGAGGCATACTATCACTTCAGCCATTGACTGCTCTCTCGCCCCTCCTGAGTTTAGTGAAAATTTGGCCCTGGAACTTTCAACGGGCGTCCCACCCAATCGTCGCAACGTTTCGACATGAGACTCGAGCTGCTTCACATGAACGGCAAAATTGGTCAACCCGTACTGGCGTCGATAATCAGCTAATGGCTCAGCAGAGACCTCCGCCCAATTTAAAATAAGAGTAATACCTCCACCACGAAGATGACGGCTATGAACTAGGTATTCACCCTGCACTAGTGCCGTGCCTGCCGCCTCGTTACCATAACTATGGTCTTCTATATGCTCAAAACCTAAACCCTCGCAATAGAATCGGGTAGAGCGCTCTAGGTCAGAGACATTAATAGTAAAGTGGTCAATCTTCATTTTACGTAAGGCCCATAAGCAAGCAATCAATCAGAAGTATTATCAATACTCGATACAATAAATAGCATAGCGGTCTAAATAATCAACCCGTAACGGCTATGCAACACGTCGATAACATCCGCTTTTGGATTCGCTGACGGGGTAAGCGGCTCGCCGGTAATTTTTTCGGCCATATCAATATAAGTCGTGGACACTTGCATTAGCATTTCTTCGGGCAACGCATTCTCTGCAGCTAAAGCGCTACGTTCAACCATTCTATCTTTATTGAGCAATATGTCGGGATCGGGAAAATAATTAAGCAGTAACTGACGAAAAGCTTCTTTGGAGTTCTCTACCACCTTACCCTGCCGATACTCTTTACCATCCCAAATTCTCGATGAATCTGGAGTACCCACTTCATCCATGTAAATTAAGCTCTCATCACCTTGAGCGTCTGTGACATAACCAAATTCAAATTTGGTGTCGACAAAGATCTGGTCTATTTTAGCGAGTTGATCGCTAATAACACTAAAACCTTCACGAAGTAACTTTTCATAATAGTTAATATCTTCACGAGAGTGAAAACAAAAGGATTGGTAATGTTTTTCGATATCACCCCGTGTCACGTTGACATCATCGACTTCTGGCACACCTGGAATCCCCGTTAATATACCTTTAGTAGACGGGGTAATAAGAAGCTCTGGCAGTTTTTGATCTCTCGCCAAATTGTCCGGTATATGAATTCCACAAAGTTCTCGCTCCCCCTTACTGTACGCTCGCCACATAGAGCCAGTGATATACTGTCGTGCAATCGCTTCAATCATGACAGGTCGAGCCTGCTGCACAATCCAGACCAGAGGATGTGGGTGATCGAGAATATGACTAGCCGCTAAGCCTTGCTCTTTAAACAACTTAAACCAATGGCTGGATATTGCATTAAGCGCTGCCCCTTTACCCGGCACCCCCGCCATT
>JAJRPK010000072.1 GCA_024280785.1 Gammaproteobacteria bacterium | reverse complement strand
TTAAGCCCTTGAGCATCTCCCGCGGCTTTATTACCCAATAGAACCAAGCTAGCTCCATCGACAATACCGGAAGAATTTCCGGGTGTATGAATATTTTCAATTTCTTCAACTTGAGGGTAACGCAGACGCGCTACATCACCGTGTCCAAAATCATTAAACATTTTAAAAGCGGGCTTTAACGCCGCCAACTTTTCTAAACTGGTCTCGCGAATATATTCATCGTGATCAAGAATCGTCACACCATTAAGGTCGACAACAGGCACAATGGATTTAAAGTAGCCTTTGTCTCGCGCATTCGCTGCCCGCTCTTGAGACATTAGCGCATAGCGGTCGACGTCTTCACGAGTAAAGCCATCTAACGTAGCTATAAGGTCAGCACCCAAGCCTTGTGAAATAAACAGGCTCTTCATTTGTACCCAAGGGTCGGTAATGGCGCCACCAGAAGCTCCCATGCCGACTCGCGATAGCGACTCGACACCGCCGCCACAAACCAAATCTTCCATCCCCGCCATAACTTTTGCCGCACTCACATTGACAGCATCCAACGCGCCCGCACAATATCTGTGGATTTGGGCACCAGTAGTCACTGTATCCCAACTCGAATAGTTGATCGCCGTTTTCGCAATGTTTGAGCCCTGCTCATTAACCGGATCGCCCGTCGCCAAAATAACATCGTCAACTTGAGAGGTATCGAGATTATGCCGCTGCTTAAGCGCCTCTAATAGATTGGTTACCAAGTCGATTGGCTTCACCTCATAAAGGCTTCCTTTACCCGGCTTGCCAATTCCTCTTGGAGTACGAATAGCGTCGTAAATATAGGCTTCTGTTGTCATACTTTATTCCAGTTTATGGTCAAAAAAAATGGGGATGAAGAGACAGTGGCACTCAAAATAATAAACGAATAAGCCTAATATAGGCTTTCTTGCATTGAGTGTTAAAATAACGAAAAGGCAGCAAGAATATCGATTTAATTCCTCTGCTGAGCTCGGCTGCTAAAAAAGGCGTTAGACTAGCGAATCTGGCCTGATTCTCAATAGCATATAGGTGCAGCAGCCCCCCCTCTCACCGATGCCTGCCTCGTTCGATCATTCGTTTGTACGTTTCTATGATATTTTCCGGGTTTCACTAAAATCCAGACCTATTATTGCTCTCTACCCAGTACTGGGATCCTACCCACGAGAATACTTCGTACTA
Organism: Gammaproteobacteria bacterium; assembly: GCA_024280785.1. Lineage (GTDB taxonomy): Bacteria > Pseudomonadota > Gammaproteobacteria > Pseudomonadales > UBA7434 > UBA7434. The sequence continues at coordinate 3,663 of JAJRPK010000072.1, read as the reverse complement.
ACGTAAATTGGCGTAGAGAAACTCACTGCGAATGCCCTCGGCCTTAGGGCCAGATCGGACTATAATCTATAAATGATCTCATCGATTAAGCCCGCAAGCGGCGTATATATATAGTAGATACAGGCGGTAGGACTCATGGCGGAAAGAACGTTTGATATTATCTTTAGCGGCGGCTTAATTGACGGCTTTGAAGTTAACGATGTTAAAACTAACTTACAAGCTTTGTTCAAATTGGACGATGCCAGCGTAGCTAAGCTTTTTGCCGGCAAATCGATCGCCATTAAAAAAAACCTTAATCGTCAAACGGCTAACCAGTATCAAGCAGCGTTAACGAAAGCAGGTGCCAAAATTCAGCTGGCACTAAGCAGCCAGACACAGGCCGTCGCAGAAAAGCCCGCACTAAAGAAAGCTGACGCTCTAGCCGAACAACCAAAGAGCAACAAAAGTAATACCGTGAATCAGCAGGAATTTGCGTCCAGCAGTGCGGACTTGGCGATATTTCCTGCCGGCCAGTCGCTTCTCCAAGAACAAGAGCAATCACCGAAAAGCAGCATCGTAATCAATGTTGAACACATTGAAATGGAAAAACCGGTTGCTGCTGTATTTCAAATTGATGACGACAATCAATTCTCTGCGGCAATGGGAAATGACGAAGCGAAATATCCCTCACACGACACCGGCAGTTCAGACGCGCGGTGGGATTTAGCTGACACAGGTAGCGATCTTTCTCCACCCACCGACCCCGTTGTTGCCAGCCCTATTGAAACTGATTATCTGGACATTGACCCGCTTGGAAGCTACCTTAGCGAAGCCCTAAAACAAGACTCAACATTAACTGACACTATACATGTCTCGTCAAATATAACCTTGTGTGATGCGGGAACTGAACTGTTAAACGAAGATGAAAGGCAAGCTCATAGTGAGCTGGATGTCGACATTTCACGATTTACGTTGGCAGACGAAGCAGATTGAATTGAGTTGACCACTCCCTCGTTATTATGAGGTTTATACACGGGAAACACCATACGAACTCTTAATCCCGGAAAATTATCATCGAGTAGGATAATCGATTTATGCAGGGTTATAACTGCCGCCACCAAGCTCAAGCCCAAGCCATTACCTGACTGCAAACTGCGACTCGACTCTTCACGATAAAACCGTCTGAATACTTTTTTACGATTATCTTCGGCAACTCCACAGCCACTATCAGACACTGTTAGAACAATCTCTTCATTTTCTTCATCACGTACCCTGTGTTCGTTCTTCAATAGATTACCGTTGCTATCCAACGATATATTAACGAATACTCTGCCTCCCTCGGGTGTATATTTTATTGCATTATCAACGACGTTAGCGACGGCTTGAAACAACAGGTTTTTATCACCCATCAGCTCCGCCGGCAACAACTCGGTTTCAATAGAAATATTTTTATCTAAAGCCAAGGGCTCATACAAATCAACTACATCACCCACCAATACATCCAACCGAATACAGGTCTTTTCGCTGCTACCTTCACCCAGCTCAATGCGCGCGATACGTAAGAGCGCATTGAAGGTAACCAACATTTCATCAACCTCGGCGATAAGTAATTGTACGTTTTCCACATTCTCATCACTGCACTCACTTTCAAATTTCGCCAACCGGTTTCTAAGGCGGGTTAAAGGTGTCCGTAAATCGTGCGCGATATTATCCGAAACTTGTTTCACACCATCCATAAGGTATTCGATACGATCGAGCATATCGTTCAAGTTAACAGCTAACTGCTCTATCTCACTGGGCGAATCAATAATATCTAGCCGCTCAGACAAATTTCCGGTCATTATTGTTTTTATAGTCCGATTAATCGTATCTAAGCGCCTCTGTAGTGCCCAGGTAATAAAAAATGCCCCTAAGGTGCCCATCAATACGGTAACAATAAAGCCTCTAAGCAAGATTCCCGCAACAAATTGTATATAGGCAAGTACGCGCTCGTAGCTTCTTGCCACCAAGAGTTGATTGCCGTCGGGTAACTGCTGGCTTCGCGCAACAAACTCGTGATCTCTAGAATCCCCGTCACGCTGTAAAATACCTAATTCAAAACTCAACCATCCATCACCATATTCTCGAAATTTTGGCCAACTATCGAGATCTCCAGTCAGCTTATGCAAGTTATCATCAACCAACAAATAAGCGAATGGGACGATATCGTAACGCTGCCCGCGTTGCTCGATAAATTCATCTATGCCTGCAATCCCCCCACGGTTGTATACATCAGCCACCTTTTCGAGCTCGGCTGAAAGTTCTTTATGAACATCGTGAAAGTAGTTATAGGAAAAAATGCCATAGACTATGACCATGACAAACATCACGATCATACTGAGAATCACGACCGACCCAACCGTGAAACGAAAGGTGTAACTACTGAGAATCTTGGCTAACACCATAGCTAGTTACAACCCTTTAAACTGAACCCCAATACACCCGACCCACGAACCCATAAAAATTTCAACTGATATAAGTTGTTCTCTGAGTCCTAAATATATTCAGGCTCTAAACTCGATTGCTCAAACGTCTTTGTCGGGGTCATTCAAGACATAACCCGAGCCCCTAACAGTTTGCAACAGCTGTTCGTCAAAATCTTTATCAATTTTTTGACGTAAACGGCTAATATGAACATCAATGACATTCGTTTGCGGATCAAAATGATAATCCCACACATTTTCTAACAACATCGTTCTCGAAACAATTTGCCCCGCATGCCTCATCAGGTACTCAAGCAACCGAAACTCTCGTGGCTGCAACAATAATTTCTGTCCCGCACGCTTTGCTTCGTGAGCGAGTAAATCTAATTCTAAATCAGCCACTTTAAGCCTGGTAATGGGAGTGTCTATATCACGCCGACGTACTAAAACCTCTACGCGCGTATACAGCTCTTCAAAATCAAAAGGTTTCACAAGATAGTCGTCCGCTCCAACTTTTAAGCCATCAATGCGATCTTTAACCTCACCCAGTGCACTCAATACGAGAACCGGGGTATGATCATTTTCTTTACGCAAGGCCTCTATTATCGAAAGCCCATCAATCTCCGGGAGCATTCGATCGACAATAAGCACATCGTAGTCTTCATCCTTGGCGAGCCCCAGGCCATCAATACCGGTGGCGGCATGAGTGAGGATATGGCCTCTCTCGACGAACCCTTGTTCGATAAAACTGGCAACACTTTGGTCATCTTCAATCAGTAAAATTTGCATATTTAGTCTTTAATCATCCCAAGTTTCCTAGCCGATAGGTTTTCTAGGTGTAACCCACGGAGCATAAATCGTATTTAATCGTACATATAGTTAAACTATCTTTAGAATTTTCAATAACTTACACTTACAAAGCGCTTAGAAAATCGTTCTCTACCTGATAAGCTAATATATTGGCATTTATATTAACACCCTATAGACCACACTTATGTATACGAAGTACGCCGTTCAGCACATAAATGGGTGAAGCCATTTGACCATTAGTAACTGACTCCAGCAGTAGGAGTGCGTATTTTTATTTTAGCGTGTGGCATCTCTATCTGATCCGTTGGCACAAATATGTCCCCTTGCTAATGGGCTTACCGATTTGAAAGCATAAACCCTAAGCTAAATAATAACTTACCGAAGCTACAAAACGCAAATAAGATGACAGACT
>JAJRPK010000071.1 GCA_024280785.1 Gammaproteobacteria bacterium | reverse complement strand
CATTACACACCAGAAGATTTTGGTTTATCCAGCGAAGGGTTACGCGAGCAATTTTCGACTTATATGAATTATTACAATGTCAAAGAAAATATATAGAATACAAACACTCCTCTTTAACCACCGCAAGGCCATTGGATTTTTACTTCCAAACCACCTAGTGCAGATGTATGGAGACTTAACTCACCGCCATAAGCATCGACAATGTCCTGAGCAACCGTTAAGCCAATTCCCTGCCCTGACTGCGAGCTATCTAATCTAACGCCTCGTTGAATTACCATAGCGCGCTGCTCAGCGGTAATTCCTACACCATCATCGGCTACTGTCACGACCAGCGAACGACCCGACGGTTGAGCCACCGCAAGAATAGAAATTTGAGCGACAGAAAATTTAAAAGCATTATCGATCACGTTCCCCAACACCTCCATTAAATCACCCTCGTCCACGGGCAGCACCATAGAGCCATCGATATCAACATTTATTGCCAAATGTTTATCAACATAGATCGTCTTCATAGCCCGACAAACTCTATCTACAACGACCGCAAGTGATACAGCGGGAAGCGCCGAAAGCAAAGGTCCAATATCGCCTTCTTCTACAGATTTTACTGAATACTCACCCACAGAACCGCCAACGGCCCTCCTTAATTGATGGCTAACAATACTGTCCATGGTATCTATTTGTGCTAGCAGAGCTTTTCGAGCATCCCCATCCGACACTTTATTCTGTGGGCGTTCAAGCTTGGCCCTCAAAACCGCTAACGGAGTTTTTAAACTATGAGCTAGATCGGATAGCGTATTTCTATAACGATCTTTCTGTGTTTTTAAAGTAATCAACAAACGGTTTAGGTTATCTGTCACCCCCAGTAACTCTTGCGGGTAATCATCATTTAAACGCTGCTGTGTCCCTCGCTCCAAGTCTTTTACTTCATCGGCTAATTTAGCCAAAGGAGACAAACCCCAATTCAATACTAAATATTGTAAAAACATCAACGCAATCAGTATCCCTGACAACCAAAATAAAACACTGCTACGATAGATAGACCGCTGCACACGATACTGATTCCCCAACTCGACAACAATAAACGTAACAGTGTATTTTTCATTATGCTCATTGACATAGGTGACCCCTTGCCGAAAAACAAATTCACCACTATCTAGCACTCGGCGGTCCAATTGGCCGGCACGAACTGACACCAATAGATCGCTAAAAGCACTGACATCGAGCTCACTGAGCTCCGCCGACGGGGACCGCCATAATGATTGATTGTTCGCATCGACAACAAAACCCAGTAATTCCGACTCTGGCCGACTAAAGCGAGGTTCCTGTAAAACATCGGGCAACAGCAGTTTTTTTTGCTCGATATCAGCGTCGGCCATAAGCGACCAAAGCTGTAACTGCAAGGTTTGAAATTCGGCTGCCGTCACCGACTGTTGATACGCCCGATCCAAACCAAAACCCGCCAGCAACAAAAATACCGTCAGCAACGGCAAGCTGGTAACAAATAAACGTCGCCGAATCGACTGTCCGAGTATGGCGTTCAGCAACTTATTATTTCTCAACCAAAGTGGATGGTGAAGTATCACCAGGGGGAATGACCAAGCGATAGCCTTGCCCGCGAACCGTAGCAATGAGTTCGTCGGCGTATTCTTTTTTTATCTTTTTTCTTAGTCGCCCGACAAAGACCTCTAACACGTTTGAATCGTTTTCTATGCCTTCATCGTAAATGTGGTCGGCCAAGTAAGTCTTAGACAACACTTCACCAGCGTTGTACATTAAGCATTCCAACACACGATACTCATACGAAGTTAAACTGATTTCTCGCTGATTAATAGTCAATACCTTGCTAGATGTGTCAAGACATATAGGGCCAAATCTTAACTGAGTAGACGCCTTGCCCACGCTGCGACGTAACAAAGCATTAACTCTGGCTACGAGTTCTTCTGCATGAAAAGGCTTGGTTAAATAATCATCGGCCCCCGCTTCTAAGCCCGTCACCTTATCTTGCCAACGGTCTCGCGCAGTTAATAGCAGCACTGGATAAGTTTTACCGGCCTCTCGTAACTCGCGAATAATATCTATACCGCTTTTTATTGGCAAACCTATATCGATTATCGCGACATCAATGGCATACTCCATGGCATTAAACAGCCCGTCTTCACCATTATCGGCGACATCACAGGCATAACCCTGATCTTCCATCAGCTGTTTTAAAGACGCGTTTAACTCGGCATCATCTTCGACAACTAACACTCTCATTAAGAGCCTCCCTTGATTATTTGAACGTCAGATAGAATTATTTTAAACAGCACTTCACGATTTCCTATTACCATTCGCTGGCACACCAATCGTTCTAATTTCACCAGAACGAGACAGAATTTTTATCCGAAAAACTACTTCACCTTGACGGTTGACTCTTCGCTTAGCTGACAGCACTCTACCGGGGTGGCGGCGCTGTGCAATATTAATGGCTTGTTTCATTGAAATCTGCCCCCCCTTCTGCACCAACTGGCGCGAATAAATCTGCTGGTGCAAGACAGGCTGTGCAACCGCCATTGTCGACTCCATAGCCAACAACTTGTCTTGATCAGACTGAGCGTAAGCTGCCGACAAATACCCACAGGCAAGCCATAACAGGCCGAGCCGTAACAAACGGAAAAATTCATAGCCGGAATCTTTCTGCAAGCAGGTTAATTTGGCAAAGTGATTTATAAACATTGAGCCGAATACTCCGTTTAGCTAACTAACGTCCGAGTCTTTAAAACCATAAGCTTGATGTTATAAGCTTAGGCGGCAACAAAGAAACGAAAAAAAGAGCAGGGTTTTTACACCCTGCATAAGGGAGCATAACATTTTGTTGAAGGTTTATTTCGAGGTTAATCCACATACCTTTGTTCACAAAGATGGGTTCGCAAACATGAGTTCACTGACACGAGCTCAGCTACTCAGCGGGTCTGACTCCCACCCGCACACGTAGCCTTTTACCGGGATGCTGGTCGGTAATCGTTTGGTATTCGTGACCGTTGTACAAATAGCTCACTTGATAGCCGGTCAATCGCTCTTCGGTTTCTATATCGTAGTAAGTCTTGCAACGTTGCTCGGTGCGGTAAGCAACATCATAGCTTTGATCTTGATACCCATCGTGACCCCGCTCTCTATTTCGCTGCCTACCCACATCTCGGCCAATTGATCCACCTAAAATCGCACCGGCGACAGCTCCCACTTGCTTGTTCTTCTTGCTATGACCTAACTCATTACCCAACGCTCCACCAATGAGTGCACCAAGAATCAGTGGCGTCGAGCTCTGCCGCCGAGAGTAATGTCGTCCGTAACGTGGCTCCGGTGCATATTCTATCTTTTCGTTCCAACACTCTTCTCGGGGTACTCGACGCTCGACAGTCTCAAAAATCGCCTCCGCTTGCGTCACTTTGGCTTGATCGTAAAAGCCATTGCTTTGCCCATAGCTTGAACCTGCCATAGCCCCACTCGTTGCTGTCAGTATTAAACTAGAAAATAACGCTCGATTGACTCGGTTTAACTTGCTCATAGCTCTTTCTCCCCAATGTAGTATGCAGAAGCATCGAGGTATTTTCCCCTACGCTTGGAAAGGACTATATCTCTACCATGCTGAACAAAAGATGAATGGAGGAACAAAGGCAAAAAATCCCATCGAATTGACCCAAAAAATGCTTGAATCATGTAGAATCGCGCGCGGAGCGGATATTGCTCCCATTTACTACCGGGGCACTTGAAAAGAATACCCTGTTAGTATACTGGGCTTACCCTGTTTTTTTATGCTTAACAGATCGTTGCCCAGAGTCTTACGGCCGCCATTGCCAATTTTCAGTTTATGGCCGTTGACGCTTACCTCAACCGATACTCACAACTGAGAGCACTTTGAAATGCCTTTATTCTATCGATTACTAATTTGTCTTGTAGTAGCTACACCACTTTCCGCCGTGTATTTCGGATCATATGCATCGACATCTGCTACCGGCGGTCTCGCCTTTACGCTCGACATAATGACTGCCGCCAGTTTTGTCGGTACCTCATTAATATGCGTGCTACTGTGCAGCATAGGCTCATCCGCAGCGACTACATCTTCCTCTGCAACATCATCTACCGGATCAGATAAAAAAAGAAAAACTAAGCGCGTCGGCAAAGGTCGGGAGACCGGTACCGTTAAATGGTTTAACGGCGGCAAAGGGTTTGGCTTTATTACCCGCGAAGACAATAGCGAAATTTTTGTTCACTTTCGCTCGGTGCAAAAAAATAATCGTCGCCTCGCCCCCGGCTTAGCCGTAGAATTTGAAGTGGTCGAAGGTGAAAAAGGTCTGGAAGCTAGTGACGTCAGCGTCATTTAATATCGGCAACGATAAACCGTTCAACCTTGCTGTAGAAATGTATTGTTGCAGAAACCTACCGTTGTAGAAGCCCAAAACTGTAGAAATCCAAAGCCGTAGAAATCCATAACAGGTTCAGCTAAGTGAGCTCAACACGAGTCTATAGTACAGACCAAGGCAGAATATGCCCCGACTGCAATCAAGCTAAAACGAACTGCCGTTGTAAAAAAAAGGCCCAAGGGCTACCGGCTGGCGATGGTATTGTCAGAATTCGACGAGAAACTAAAGGTCGCAAGGGAGCCGGTGTGACCTTAATTGATGGGTTACCACTCGATGCAATAGCGTTAAAAAAGCTGGCCAAGCGATTAAAGCAACTCTGTTCCAGCGGCGGTGCAATCAAGAAAGGAATCATTGAAATTCAAGGAGATCATCGCAGCACGGTTAAAACGCTACTGGATAAAGAAGGCTATACCACTAAATTAGCTGGCGGCTAGCCAGCGACAATACCCTCTTCACGCATTTTCGCCAATTTATAGCGTAACGTTCTAGGGCTGATGCCTAACTTTTCTGCGGTTTCTTTTTTCGAGCCGAATGTCGATTCAAGAGTTTTGATAATAATTTCGTATTCGCGCTGTTTTAAATCATCACCTAACACAGCATCGACGTCGACTGTAGCATTATGCTCACGATCCTTCGCGGCTATTCCTAATACAGTACTCTGAAGCGGGCTCGCTGTTCCCACCAAGGATGAAGGATTATTG
>JAJRPK010000070.1 GCA_024280785.1 Gammaproteobacteria bacterium | reverse complement strand
GTAGGCAGCGCAGGGGGTTCCAACAAGCAATTTTATTCGTCAACGGTTAAGTAATAGCTACATGACAGCGATTTTTAGCTGCCTTTTTCTAAAGTAACCAGTTATTAACCCCAGCACAAGTCCTTGGCGTTAAAATGACCACGGTATTTACACTCAACTGACCCGTTCAAAAGCAATTGCGGTTGAAACCCTGATGTGGTCACCTTTGCCATCACATTTTGGCAGTATATTATAGTATAGCGTTCTATGGATAAGATAAAAAATTTACGGTACGGCCAGGTAGCCAGGTATTTACACGGGCTGATCGCCAGCTTAATTGTGAGTCAATACATATTGGCTAACTTAGCAGAGGATGCCGAGCATAGCGGGGCTACATTTCAGCATTTAGTCTTGCTCGCCAATCATAAGTCCATTGGAATGACAATTTTAATGTTGGCGGTAGTTCGGTTATGTTGGCGTTTCTATTTTCCGGGACCTGCACTGCCGAATAACATGATGCATTGGCAAAAAATGGCCTCTCGTTATACCCACGGTTTGCTTTATGCGTTGATCTTTGTCCTGCCATTGAGCGGCTGGCTAATGTCATCGGCGGCCTCTTATTCGGTGAGTTGGTTTAATCTTTTTTCTTTCCCTGATTTAGTCTCGGCAGACGAATCTCTCAAGTCGTTGCTAATGTCCGTCCATGAATTCTTGGCGACGTCACTTTTTGTTCTAGCGTTAGTTCATATTGTTGCGGCACTTAAACATCGCTTTTTTGATTATGATGATGTGTTACAGCGAATGGTATCGGGGCGAGGTATTATAGCGGCCGTTGTATTGGCCGTAATTGTGGTCACGTTTTTAGGTCGTGCGGCGATTACCAAGTCAGAAAACAAAGGTGTTTTGGCATCTACTGAGTCTGCGCAGGCAGATTCGAAATTAACAGCTATACAAAAAAGCACTCCACTACAGAGCCAACTGCCCGTTTGGAATATTGATTACTCTAACAGTTATATCCATTTTTCTGGCGAACAAGCCGGTGCGGAATTTGAAGGGCAGTTTTCACAGTGGAAAGGGATTATTCATTTCAGTGCCGATGACTTAAGCCAGAGCTTTTTTAATATAGAGATTGATCTGGGCAGTGTAGATACCGACGAAGAAGAAAGAAACCTCACGTTACTAACGAAACAGTTTTTTTATGTAGATCAATTCCCAACGGCTATATTTACTGCAGCTATATTTTCAACAAATACAGTAAACTCTACGATTAGCGATAATTATCAAACAATGGCAAGTTTGTCTATTAAAGGCCATACTGTCCCGGCAATGTTTAAGTTTTCAGTGACAGAAAGAGCTGACTCTGGAATGGTTGAATATACGTTAGTAGGTAGTGCCCGATTAGATCGTTTTAATTATGAAGTTGGGTCCGGTGAGTGGGCTGACACCGAGTGGGTAGGTCAGTTTGTCAACGTGGATGTATTGGTGGTAGGAATCATCCAATAATAATAGGCCACTTTCAATGGCAAATAGTTAATTGATTGCGGACGACCTGTTTTTAAATTTATAGCACTTAAAATGTAAGGAGAATAATCGATGGCTGCAGAAATAAAAATATTGTTAACGATAAAACGACATATTGAGATCTTAAGGAAAGTCAGTTTGATAGTGTTAGCTTTTATGTTTAGCACGAGTTTAAGCGCCTATACAGATTTGTCAAAAGCTCCGGCGGGTGAGTATGAATTAGAGAAAACACATGCTTATGTAGCGTTGTCATACTCTCATCAGGGATTCTCTCGTCCGATATTATTGTTTCGTGATATTGATGCGTCGATCTCAGTGGATGTCGATAACATAAAGAACAGTACGCTTTCCGTCAAAATAGATCCGGCGAGCATCGATAGTGGTGTTGAGATTTTTAATGAGCATTTGTTAGGTGAAAAGTTATTTGATGTTAGAAAATACCCCAACGCTTCGTTTGAATCGACATCATTTAAGTTGCTTGCAAATGGTCACTATCGACTGCGCGGTAAGCTTACAGTTAAAGGGGTTACAAAGCCTATAGAGCTTGATGTGACTTTTAATAAAGGGGGAATGCATCGCCATTTTAAGGTGCCACATTTAGGCTTTTCGGCGACTGGAACGGTAGCTAGAAGTCAGTGGGGTTTAAGTTTGGGGGTTCCTTTTGTGGGTGATAAGGTTGAATTGACTATTGAAGTGGAGTTTATTAAGAAGGGTGTGGAGGGAGAGGGGGCTAAGGAGTAAGGGATTTAGTTTGATATTAGCGGAGGTACAGGGCAATCGAGGTTTTGCGCGATGGCGCGAAATAGTTGAATTTCTAGTGGTTGAACGACGCCATCGTGCATGATGACGTGGGCAATGGCTTTTAGTAGCCTTGGTTTTTGTAACGGGTATAAGCTTTCCAGTTGTGTTAGGGCTTTATCAAATTGTTCTACGCTAATATTTTCGCGTGCAATCAATCGTAAATGGGAAATTCCAAGGATCTTAATAGCGGCTTGAAAGCTGCTGTT
>JAJRPK010000069.1 GCA_024280785.1 Gammaproteobacteria bacterium | reverse complement strand
CATCTAACAATACAGCTTTGCCGCTTTCAGTTCGGTATAAAACCAAATCTTTACCAAAATAGTGTATGGGTTTTACCTCGCCCACAGTCAACTCATCGATATAAGAAACAGCGTACCAACCATACGGGATAGGTAAATCTTCACTTTTCATAATATGTACTCTCGACTAGATTTTTTCAACAATATAAATATCGAACCCTGATTAAAATCCGGGTAACTTGTCATGCTTTAGCCTAGTGACGGCGCCACCGGGTTAGTCCTCGCTAAAATAGATTCAATACGAGTAGTAATTTTCGCCTCTGTGTCTTCATTCATTGGGCTAATCCAAAACTTTTCATCACGCAGTCCCTGCAAGGCAGTTTGTGCGACCTCGTCCGGGTGGGTCGTATTCAACTCCATGCCGAATTCTTCCATCATCCGCCGCATATCTTCTACGCTATGGATACCTGAATCTAACGCACCTTCGGCTTTTTCCAGCTCCTTAGGTCTCACTCGATCTGAATCAAATAATCCCGTATCGACCACGTGTGGGCCGGGAAAAAGAGCATTCACTTTAACTTTATCTTGAGCGGCACTAACCTGATAGTACAGCGTTTCGGTAATGGCCTGCACCGATGCTTTGGTTGCCGTATAAATAGGTGAGTCAGGCAACATCAAAAATGCGCCATTCCCCGAACCGGTAATGATCATGTGGGCTTCTTGCTCTTGCGCCATCAAACGAGGCATAAAAGCGTTAATTGAATTAACCACGCCCCATACGTTGACATTGAACGCCCACTGCCAGTCCTGCATTGCGTACTCCCACATAGCGCCGCCTTCACCGGCACCAATCCCTGCGTTAGCAAAGACTAAATGAGCCCCACCTAATTCGTCGAAGGCTTTAGCCGCTAACGCATTCACACTATCAGCTGAACTGACATCGCAAAAGATGGCGTGCGCATCGATACCTTTTTCTTTTAATTCAATCAAGGTCGATTCCAAAGCACCTTTATCGACATCGGCAATAAGCACCCGGCCGCCTTCGACGCCAAGCGCAAAGGCAATTGATCGACCTACGCCGCTCGCCCCGCCTGTAATGACGGCCAGTTTATCTTTAAAATTTTGCATCTGGTTTCCAATTTTCCGCTTACTAAAATAACAATCTAAAATCAACCAGGACTTCTTTGGCCCACCTTCTTAGCCCGGGCAGCCGATAATATCGCCCTTTGCCACTGCTTTATTTAAACGTATACTGTAGTCTATATTTAGTGAAATCGGACAAAATCGCAACCACTTTTGCTCTAGCTTAGGAAAATGTAATGTCTAATGCTTCCAACCTCAATCAAGCTCAAATAGCCGAAAGCAAAACTGATCAGACCATCAATACGGCTTTAGCCTCCAACAAAAGTACAAAAGCAGAGTCCAAAAGAGAGCTGCGGAAACGTGAACTTCGATCTCGAATCATCGAGGCCTCGATGACATTATTTGCCGAACGGGGGTTCACCGGTACTACTATTGACGATATCTGCGAAAATGCCGATGTTGCACGTCGAACACTTTATTCTTATTTCGCCACTAAAAACGACATTATCCAATCGTTATGTCGCTCATTAGTCGTCGACGAAAATATTAATGCCATTTCACTTGCAACCGAGCGACACGAAGATTTACGCCCACGATTACAGTTTTTATTTGCGCGAATGAGAGAGAGTATGGATGACGCGAACCCATTGCAAAAGGCGCTCATTGAACAGCTCTCTTCCTACCCGCAGGCCGATAACGAAACCAACACATTGTTGCTTGATGATTTAAAACAAGCGTACGTTGAGTTATTTTCTTCGGCAAGTGACATGAATGGCTTGAGCAAAACCATGGGGCCAGAATTAAGCGCCGTGGTTTTTATTGCTTTGGTTAGCGCTCTATCTATCAACTGGATCAAAGACCCTGATTTTCCTCTAAATAAAAATATTCAAGAATTAGAGAAGTATCTGCTAAACAATCTTGAGTAACTGAATTGCAGTATGCAAGATTAGCAGTGATTATTAACGTGTCAGCTGCACTAACAGATACTATTAACCTTTAAATATCAAGACAGCATTTCAATTATTTTTTGCTTCATAGGAATAACCCAATTTTCTTTTAAAGTTGGCGACAACAAACCCACCTCTTCCAATTCGTCGCATAAATGCATTTGATGCGTCAAATCAAACAGATCTAATTGACGAACAATTTTTCCGTCATCGCTAAAGTCCATAAATGACACCCCGGGCGTTTCGTAGTAACTACCATCGGCGCGCATCCCTGGACCTCTGTTCATCCAATGGGTGATCCCCTGTTCTTTATCGTTGATGTAAGTGCCGACGTAGGGAAATGTCCACTCTTCCCATCCGTGCGCCATATCCCTGCCGTAGTGAGTCTCTTTTATCTCCGCGATACCCTGTGCGGCTACCAATAAGGTACCGGCATATTCACAGGTGTAAACACACTCTAGCGCATACATTTCATCGACAAAAAATGTCCAGTCACCCGATTTATCCGCCTCGTTATGAAAATGAACCAACCGCTCCATTGAAAGCTGTGCTAAATTTTTTTGAACATCAACCATGGTTTGCCCTTCTTAATTTGCCCATTGTTTAAGATACTAACGATAACGCAAAAATGTAACATTTAGAATGAACCAAATGGTAATAGACGTTTGCGCGGCGGGTCATTTAAGCTAGGCGAACAAAACTAACTTTAGGATTAACTGTGAACGCTTCATCAACGGCCAGCAACAAGAAAGAGAGGCTCTCTCATCATCAAGCCACTATTAATGGCATTAGCATGCATTATGTTGAGCAAGGCGAGGGAACTCCCATCATTCTTTGCCATGGCTTCCCCCACACATGGTATAGCTGGCATCGGCAAATTCCTGTATTTGCCAATGCTGGCTATCGAGTGATCGCTCCCGATATGCGAGGCATGGGTGGCACCGACGCGCCCGCAGATTTCTCAGCGTATGGCTTGCCTGAAATTAACGCCGATCTTATTGGCTTGTTAGACCACATCGGCGAGGATAAGGCCATTTTTGCCGGTTTGGATTTTGGCGCCTTCGCCATGTACGACTTGGCGTTAATGCACCCGGAGCGTGTCATAGCCGTTATTGGATTAGAAAACCCTTCTGCACCGCATACTCCGAGCACACCACCACTTAGCGAATACGCAGAGATGGCAAAAGAACATTTTTTGCACATTGAGTACTTTCGTGAGCCAGACGCCGCCGATCGCGACCTGAATGCTAATACCCGTGATTTCTTGTCCAAAGTCTTTTACGCGCTAAGCGGCGACTACGATTTTGGTCAGGTGATGGCTCACCCCCCGGGAATATCTTATCGAGAAGCCCTCCCTACTCCACCGCCGTTACCCTGGTCATGGCTGAGCGAAGCTGACTTAGACGTTTACGTCGCGGCCTACGAAGCATCGGGATTTACCGGCGGGCTCAACTGGTACCGCTCGATGGACTTAAAATGGCAGCAACGAAAGGCTCTTGAAGGCAGGCAAAGTGATGTTCCAGCCTATTTTATCGGCAGCGAAAATGACGTGGATCTGGAGCACTTCCACGGCGACAATCCTATAGCCCAAATGAGAGCCCAATTCCCTCGCTTACTTGAAGTACAAATGATTCCAGAGGCAGGCCACATGCTGCAGCTCGAGTGCACAGAAAAAACCAATAGTGTCATGCTCAAATATCTGGCTGACATTAGTCGAAACTTGCTTGTACATTCTGCAACCTAACTTTTTTTGTGACGAAAACGACTATTTGCGTCCCAAAGTTTCATATTTCGCTTCAATTTAAGGCCGTATAAGCGGCAATGATGGGTAGAATAAAATATTGTAATAAATAGATAAGCCATTGAATTGAATTGTTTTTTATACTTATTTAAAGCAAAGCATTTAGCTCTGTTTTGACACAGCAAAAAAACCACTTGACCTGTACACTCGTTAGGCATACGTTGAGTGTGATCTATTTATAAATTTAACAATGAGATTAATGGCTTTAGCGGTCTTTGCGCGTCTTTAATAACTTTTAAAATGACCTATTTCGTTAGGTGTGCGTGTACTGTGTAAGTTAGGTTCATCAATTCCCCCCTCTTAAACGAGGGAGGCAACTTGCTTAATTTCTTTGTTACAAGAGCTATTTTAATGTAGCGCAAGTCATGGTGATTTTTGAAATCATCTAACGAGCAAGCACATCAACCGTATGAATGTTGATCTTCTACCCAGTGTATTGGATTACTTCGATAAGCAGCGTAAGCTGTGAACAATAACTAAATGTTTTACCAAACTTATAATTAAACTTAATGTCAGGAGATCCGCCATGAAATTTCTTAAATCAACCACGCTAGCCGTGTCATTAGCCGCAAGTTGCCTAATGCCAATGGCTTCTAATGCAAGTATAAACGTTAGTATAGCCAGCGCTACACTAACCCAAATTTGGAGTGCTACGTTTGACGGCTTAGTCTTTGGACAAGTCATTGTTGATGACGGGACCTTTTTTGGTGCTGTTCCCAATATTGGTAGCCCAGTCTTTGGCGTTAACCGCTCCATTACGTTCACACCCACTGGTGGTACTGCTGGCGGTTCCATCACTTATGATGGTACTGAACTCGATCAATTAGCTGTTACCTTTCCAGATATGACTACTAGCATTCTAGACAGCGCAACTCCCGCCCAAGTTGGAACCGTTGGAGGATCTTTGAATATTCAAACTATCCCCCATTTTGATGGCGGCAACGACGCTAATTTTGACGCTGGCGGATTATTGGGTGCGGGATCTACAACTGTAATCGTAGATTTCTCTACCTTTAATGACTTTGTTGGTGGTGCTCCCGGTGTTATCAAAAGCTGTACGTCTACCGTTACAACTTGCTCATCTCTTCCTGCATTGAACCTTGATGGTGTGCGTTACACTTTACAAGGAACTTTAACTCTCGCCGGTGGTGATGCCTTAACTTTACGCGTTCAGACAGCCAATGCATCGTACTATGAAGTGGATTTGGTGACTGAGACAATTAGCCCTCTCGGTAAGAATGTACCGATTCCTGCTATCTTTATTTACCTAAGTGCTTTGACTTTTGGTCTATTAGGATTTGTTCGCTTACGTAAGCAGGCATAATTTAAGCAGACAATTTACGCACGACACAAATGGCTACAATCTAATTTAATCGTTAGCCAAATAAAAAAAGCATGGCAGTCAAACTGCCATGCTTTTTTAGTGGGCGACAGAACAATACAAAATCGAGTATTTTTTCAACACCTCCATTGATTTAATTGGCGATACTTTCGACAGACTTTGCCTCCAATCGCAGCTACGATACGAGCACGCTTACAAACACGCATAGTATTAAATGCGTTAGTAATTAAATCCTTTGACTCAACCATTCCTAGCCGCTTACCATAGCAGTATATAAAAGCGGTAACTTCAATTAACATTGATAATCTAGCGACCAATAATTCAGCACTACATACACCCGAACCAAAACCGTATCGCTGCATTATTTTAATTTTATTTTCCATTTTGTTTTTCGATTAGGAGGCTATTCATGCCCGCAGGCAATTTTTATAGATCTTTATCATCGAAGTCTTTTTTTACCGTTAGCGTTCTGCTGCTAGCGGAGTTTTTTACCGGACAACAGAGTTTTGCGGCGGCCGGAAAGTTACAGGAAATTATTGTAACTGCACAGAAAAGAGCCGAAAGTTTGCAAGATGTCTCCGTTTCGGTAACCGCCCTTTCGGGTGAAAAACTTAGTGATTTTGGTATTGCCAGACTCGAAGAAATCACTGCCTATATTCCAAACTTTGTCATGTCAGAAACAGGCATTGGTACCACCATTTATATCCGGGGTATTGGCTCAGGTATTAACCAGGGTTTCGAGCAATCGGTGGGCATGTACCGCGACGGAATTTACTACGGTAGAGCTCAGCTCGCTCGTGCCCCTATTTTTGATATGGAACGCGTTGAAGTCCTGCGAGGACCTCAGGTTACCCTATTCGGCAACAATAGCATTGGCGGCGCTGTCAGCATGTCAGCCAGTCCTCCCACCGATGAATTCACAGGCTCTTTTAGTTACCTTGGCGACTTTGACCACGGCGAAAAGGAGACCACTCTGATACTATCGGGGCCCTTAACGGATTCTATTGGTGCGCGTGTTTCGATTAGAAAATATGAATTAGGCGGTTACCTTGAAAACAAAACATTGGGCCGCGATGAACCACAAAGAGATTTTTTAACCACCCGGCTAAATTTTGCATTCAACTCGGATGACATTGACTTTGTCAATGGTGGTTTAATACTAGAGCGCTCGACCTTTGATGTTAAAGGCCGGCAAATAATCATTTTTCAGGATCGAGCCTCTGAAGGTTTTGCCGCGGGTGTAACCGCTACCACTTTTGCCAATGCCGGCAAAAAGGATACCTTAGCCAACTTGCTTTCAGAACTCCCTTCGGTCAATGGCGCTACCGTTCTCGATGTCAACGATTCAAATTCAAGATATGCTAACGGCGACTTTAGTATTAATGAGATTAACAGCGCGACACTAACATTAAACTTTCCCGTCGGCGAATCAGAACTAAAATCCATTTCAGGCTATCTTAATTATAAATATAGCGATGCCTGCGACTGTGACTTTACCGGCGCCGCACTAATTCCGTTCGTATCCGATGAAGACTACGAACAATTAAGTCAAGAATTTCGATTTACCTCAAACTGGGACGGGCCTATTGAAGTCATTGCCGGTGTATATTACCAAAAAGATGACCTGATTTTTAACGACGCACTTCTTTCGGTAAAAGGTTCGGCACTAGAAGATTTAATAGTAGGACTATTCAACCCCGTTATTGGGGACCAGCTAACAGGGCTCTCTGCTCCGCGTAATTTTGTGCAGAAAACAGAATTATTTTCTGCATTCAGCCAATTTACGCTTAACTTTCGCGAAGATCTTCGTCTTATCGCCGGTATCCGACGCTCTAACACAACAAAAGAAGCTAGCCGCCGTTTGACATACAAACAAATAGACCGAAAATCAGCACTACCGGAATTAACTTTCAACGCTGCACGAGCTGATTTCGCCATAGGGCTTCAAGTAAGCCCACACTTTGAACAAGACAACCGGGAAGAATGGAGAACGTCTTATTCATTTATTGTGGAGTGGGATATCAACGAAGATGTTCTACTCTATGCCTCTAACACTTTAGGTTTTAAAACGGGTGGCTTTGATGTTCGTTCAAACAATGCCACTGTTGACGGAAACATCATCGACAATGACGGAAATATCGGCAGCACGGTCCCCAATGGCTTCACTCCGGGTACTTTTGAATTCGAAGATGAAGAGGCCAATGCCTTAGAGCTAGGCATTAAAACGTCTATAGGTGGAGTGGTAGAAATTAATGCCGCCTATTTTTATACAGAGATCAAAAACCTGCAAGTCAGCGTCTTTGATGGCGGTGTTGGCTTTAATGTAACCAATGCCGCAGAGGCTGTCACCCAGGGATTAGAGCTCGACTGGCGTGCCGCAGTATCTGAACATTGGACGCTTAACGGTAGTCTGGCTTGGTTACAGTTTGAATTTAAAGAATATGATAATGCCGTTTGTACAGCATCCGACCGATTAGCACTCGCAAATACTACACTTGGTGCCGTTGCTAAAACCGAAACACTGTTTCCTGGCGAGGACGGTATTTTCAATCCTGGACCCTTCAGTGACGACCTCGCAGTAACCTCACTCGACAACGGAAACTGCTCCGTAACTAAACAGGCAGGAAGAGGAAACCTCTATCTCGCTGACCTCTCAGGCGAAACCAACCAATATGTCGCCAGCTATTCTGGAGCTCTGTCAGTTAACTATGAAAATGAGCTGTTTAATAAATTCTTATTTCGCGGCGCGTTAGACGTCAACTTTACTGACGACTACAACCCCACACAAAACCTCGACATTGAAGCTGAGCAAGGTGGTTATGAAATATACAATTTAAGACTTAGTCTAGCCAATTTAGACGGTGGCTGGGAAGTTGTTCTACTAGGTCGAAATATTTTTGATCAAGACGTTATCTCTTACGCTAACGACGTTCCGTTAGCAACATCACAGTTTGGTACTGTCACCAAGTATGGCTTTCTCCAAAGATCTAAAGCTTGGGCTTTACAAGGCCGTCTCACATTCTAGAATAAAATCAGTTCAACAAAAAAGGCCATTAAGTAATTCTTAATGGCCTTTTTCTTAGGTGACATTCCACCTACGTGACATTACTTCTTAGGTGACATTGTTGCTTCTTTGTCGCTTCTTATTTTTCTATCCTAACAACCCTATTTCTATTCGCAATGCTTTATGCTGACGTAGCACTAAACAGGCATAACGTTCTCAGCCTGCGGGCCTTTTTGACCAGAAGTAATGGTAAATTCTACTTTTTGCCCGTCGGCTAAGGACTTGAACCCTTCGGCCTGAATAGCACTAAAGTGAACAAAAACATCGGGACCTGACTCTTGCTCGATAAACCCAAAACCTTTTGACTCATTGAACCATTTTACGGTTCCGGTAACTTTCTCTGACATGGTGTAACCTCATTCATTTATTCGTTCAGCAGTAAATTGCTGCATTTCATTGCTCGGGCAGCTAGACCCAAAACAATACGGATTAGAATAAGGGCCAAGCCAGTACTGCCTGACCTAACGGTTCAAGCGGTGGTGCCAAGACGTGTTTCTAAAGTCTTAATCAGTACGAGCCAAACGCGGTACGAAAAGCAGGTCGAATGGATTACAAACTATGAAATCTGCTTGAGCAATGGCTACTATACGACACCCAGAGAATTGGTCAAGCCTATTAAAGCCTACCAATTGATCAATTAACAGTCAGTCTTATTTTATTATTCGCACTGACTATTGCGCCGTTATTTAGAAACTACTGCTATTACAGTTTTACTACAATTTTACATCAATAATGACGCTGAATTCGACACTAACTTACCAGGCTCTGCTGTACAGGCTAGTATCGAATTCAACAACAGAACTACTGAGGCTTCACCGAGTAGCCATCTAACACCGGTGTATAGCCATCACTAAATTCAGAAGCCAGGCTACCGTGCAACCCTGCCAAGGTCCATTTTTTATCCCCTTCCGGGTTCACATGAGCTTCGCCAAATGTCGGTGGATGCATACGAGTAACCTGATTACCCCACACAACAAATACTTCGCCGGCAATATTCTGCGCCTCAGGTGACGACAAATACCCTACAAGTGGCGCCACATTAGCCGGGTCAAAGGCATGAAAACCTTCTTCAGGCGCAGCAAACATAGCGGCCGTTGGGCCCTGCATCGTCATATCAGTGGCCGCACGAGGCATGATGACATTACAAGGAATGCCGTACTTAATCATTAACTGCGCAGCACCCATAGTCATCGCAACGATACCCGCTTTTGCCGCCGCGTAGTTTGGTTGGCCCGCCGAACCAAAAATAGCCGCTTCTGACGCTGTACTGATCAACCGACCATAAACTTGTTCGCCTGCTTTCGCTTTACCACGCCAATAGGCCGCAGCGTTACGCATGTTTACAAAATGGCCCCGCAGGTGAACTTGCACCACACTATCAAACTCTTCGTCGCTCATGCCAAAGATTGTTTTATCGCGACAGTAACCTGCGTTGTTAATCATGATGTTTAAGTCACCGTAAGTTTTCAGTGTGACTTTCATCAGATTGTCGGCATCGGCGGTGTTAGCACAGTCGCCAAACACGGCAATGGCTTCGCCACCCGCCGCCTTGATTTCTTCGACCGTTTCATTGGCCGCTTTTTCTGCATCGGGTAGATTAATATCGTTGATAACAACTCGCGCGCCCTGGCTTGCAAGTTGTATAGCTTCTTCGCGCCCCAAACCGCGTCCAGCACCGGTAATAACCGCTACTTTTCCGTCCAGATTTTTACCGTCTAAATTTGACATCTGTTTCTCCAAGTTCTTATGAAGCTAGTTACTTTCTATTAAGATTTTCTAATACTCAATATATTTGCCCCATTTTCAAAATCATCTTTTGGGCAGCCACTACTATATTCTCTTTATAGGCATTATTAATAAAGATATTTATAAGCGCTCTATAATTGTGCCCGTACCAATCGACGAACCACAACACATAGCAATAAGCGCTGTATTTTTATCCTGCCGCTCTAACTCGTACAAAGCCGTACAAATTAATCGCGCGCCCGTTGAACCTACAGGATGACCCAGTGCAATGGCACCACCATTAACATTCACCTTACTCATATCGGCATCAAATACTTGCGCCCAAGACAAAACGACAGCTGCAAACGCTTCATTGATTTCAAACAAATCAATATCATTCATCGTCATGCCGCTGGTTTTGAACATTTTTTCAGTGGCATCGATCGGACCGTCAAGCAGATAGTACGGATCCGTTCCCACGGTGCAATCGGTAATGATTCTAGCGCGAGGCTTAAAGCCCCGCTGTTTTGCTTCATCGGCAGTCATCCACAATATGGCAGCCGACCCGTCCGAAATCTGCGAGGCATTTCCCGCCGTATGAATCCCACCTTCGATAATCGGCTTTAAGCCCGCAAGCCCTTCTGCAGTAGTATCACGGGGTCCCTGATCTCGATTGACAACTTTGGTTTTTCCGGAAGGTTCACCGTCTTCACCCAGTATCGGCGCGTCTACTGTCACAATCTGACTATCAAAACGCCCCTCTTCCCACGCTTTCTTCGCATTCTGTTGAGAGCTTAATGCTAGCTCATCAACCATTTCTCTAGTGATGCCACGATTTTTTGCGATTCGCTCTACCATGGTGAATTGATCGGGAGCTGTATCCCAAGGCCATACAGGCGGCTGAAAGTAACCGGGGCCACTATAGACATTGGCACCAAGCCCTACTCGGCTCATTGCTTCGACACCGCAGCCAATGCCGATATCTACTCGACCTGTTTCAATCATCGCGGCTATAGCATGGTTCGCTGTTTGCGCTGAGCCACACTGGTTATCAAAGGTTGTTCCACCCGCCGTATAATCTTTGCCTAACGATAACCACGCGTTGCGAGCAATATTGCCCGCCTGCTCTCCAGCCTGAGTCACGCAGCCACCCGCCAGATAATCGAGATCGCCGTATTCAATACCGGACTTTTTAATTAATGCATCCAACGATAGCGCCAATAAATCCACCGCATGAAAACCGTGTAAATCCCCAACCGCTGCCTTGCCGCGTGCTATAGGAGTTCTTACCGCTTCAACAATCACTGCTTCTCGCATAATATCTCTTCTCGCTTTTGTTCCAGTTTAGACGCTATAAATTAACTTATCATTTACTACCGAGGCACTTGAAAAGAATGTCCTTTATTTCAAGACACACATAAATATATCCCTATAGTTCGACGCTGGCATCCCTGCCAGCAACGGTCTTGAAATAAAGGACATTCTTTTCAAGTGCCTTACTTAATATATCTTTTTCGCTATATACCCATTCAATAACATATCACTCAAGACTAAAATAATTCGTTATATGAATACCATTATCAATTCATAAATCAATGCAGGGCGATCTTCACCGACAATGCTTACTTGTTGCTCCATCGTCACCCGGGTATTTTTTTCCGTCACCTCGACTTCTTTAATTCTGCATCGAGAATGAACTTGGCTGTTAACCGGCACGGCACCGACAAAACGAAGTCGATTAGTGCCATAATTCATCATATGGCCAAAACCTTCGATGTCTCCGATTAAATTCTTCTTGCCTGTCATTTTTGCCATTGCTGAAAGCAGCAAGAAACCGTGAGCGATCGTGCATCCGTATGGGCTTTCTTTAGCGCAGCGCTCCTCTTCTACATGCATCCACATGTGGTCGCCACTCAGTTCGGCAAAATCATTTATCAATTTTTGATCGATCGTTAGTGGTGAGCTCCACTCTCCAAATTCGGCAGTAACCAATTGCTGTAACTTTGCATCATCTTGATAGTGAATAGTCATTGTTCATCCTCTCTGGTTTTTCTAAATTCAAATGATAAGTTAGTGTACTCAAACATGGAACCTGAACATTTGCGAGCTGCTTGCCCAAGGCCATGACCAACAATCAATATCGTTAACTGTTTTTTTTCAAGTTTTCAAGGATTTTTTTAAGTTCTCAAGATAATCTGGCGGCATGTGAACAAACAAGCCTTCACAGCTTGCCGTCAACAAATCACCTGCATAGATTTCTCCGCTCAATTTATTTTTACGCCCTTCAATAGAATCTACTCGACCGATTAAAGTTAGCTCCTGATTTAGCGGCGTCGGCTTTATGTATCTCACTTTTAATGTTCCGGTAAAACCCGCTCGCTTGGTCAGCTTTTGACCCATACCCAAAAAATCGTCAAAAAGGGCAGCAACATAACCTCCGTGGACACATTCTGGCGGCCCTTCGTATTGCCAGCCCATTGTCACTCGGCCTTTCACTTCATCGCCTTCGAGCCATATATCCACCGGCGGCGACAGCGGGTTACACAAACCTATAAACGGGCCCGTTTCATGGCCAACAATGGCTCTTTGCTCCATGTGATCTTTATCAGCATCCATGTAAGCCAACTTGCCTGCCGCTTGAACACCCTGTGTAAGTTGGGCAACTTGCCGCTCTAACTCTGCGGTTACGGCATCTAGCAACTCGACGTCCGCTGACGTGGTTACTGTCAATTCGTTCATCTGACGCATCACCTTCGCTAAACGTCTTCTCGCCGCCCATTGCTCATTAGGAGCGGGTGGCTTATTTTTACCAAAGTAAGCGTCCATAGTCCTCGATATCGTTAATTTGACTTTGTTACATTTGACTAAGCTACTTTTAGCTAAGCAGTTTTTAACTAAGCAGCTTTCGACTTAGTACTTTAGCCGCGACCCTCGGGAGGGTACGCTTTAGTGTGGTATCTCGCAAAAAATGTCATACTCGCAAAGTACTTTTTGAGGGGGCCGATTACCCGCAGCATCGCAGTAAGGCCGTTGTGACATCGCGCTGAATTGACAAAGATTCGAAGGCTATTGCGAGCCGGCCACAGTAGCGCTAACATTGCCTGTAAGGCAATGACCGCTTAATCCAAGATACTTTTGACACGACGTGTTAGCTCGATTTTGACAGTTTTAAAGCTATGCATATCCATAGTCTGTAGCTCTAAGTGCATGGTTCTATGGGTATAGTTCTAAGGGCATAGTTCTAAAGATACGGTTCTAAGGATATGGCTCTAAGGACTTATTGCCATGGAAGCTAAGCAGGTCAAACACGCCCTACCACCACCGGCTAAATTGGTTTTAACCGCAACAAACATAGTGAATTCGACATTGAAAACAGTGGCTCCCCATATTACAGACCTCATCGGTAATACTCCTCTCATAAAATTAAGGCAGGTATCGCAGTTAACCGGTTGTGAGATCTATGGTAAAGCCGAATTTCTAAACCCGGGCAACTCCATTAAAGACCGAACCGCTCTCGGAATTATTCGAGACGCCGAAAAAATCGGCACACTAAAACCCGGCGGCACCATCGTCGAAGGAACAGCCGGCAACACTGGCATTGGCTTGACTATCTTAGCTAATGCTCTGGGCTATAAATGCGTCGTTGTCATGCCAATGACGCAAAGTAAAGAAAAGATTGATTCGTTAGAATTGTTTGGCGCTGAACTGCATCTGGTTCCCGGTACTTCCTACGATGACCCCAACCATTACACCCATACGGCTGAGAGGCTGGCCAAGAAGCTTAACAAGCAATTACCCAACGGAGCGATCTGGGCTAATCAGTTTGGTAATATCGCCAATCGCAATATCCATTATGCGACAACCGGGGTCGAAATTTGGCAACAAACCGAAGGCAAAATCGATGGTTTTATTTGCGCGGTAGGTACCGGCGGCACGCTCGGCGGAGTGGCTAAGCGATTAAAAGAACAGAACCCCAATATTAAAATCGGCATCGCCGACCCCGAAGGTTCTTCGCTTTATCAGTATTACACGTCTGGCGAACTAGCTTCAGAAGGAAGCTCTATCACTGAAGGCATTGGCATAAGCCATATCACTAATAATCTTGCCGAGGCCAGCATCGATTTTGCTTATCGGATTAGCGATCAAGTCGCACTGCCCTATATTTTTGATTTACTTCAAAACGAAGGCTTATGCTTGGGCGGTTCGTCGGCCATCAATATTGCCGGTGCTGTTGAAATGGCGAAACAGTTAGGCAAAGGCCACACTATAGTTACCGTGTTGTGCGACTACGGTACACGGTATCAAAGCAAACTATTTAATCCAGCCTTTTTAGCCAATAAAGGTTTGCCTGTTCCAAGCTGGTTAGAGCGCTAAATACGTAAACATAACAATGTGTATGGTAATTTTATGTTTGTTACTACCAAGGCATTTGAAAATAACTCCCTTTAATTCAAGACACACATAAATATATCCCTATAGTTCGACGCTGGCATCCCTGCCAGCAACGGTCTTGAATTAAAGGGAGTTATTTTCAAATGCCTTATTAATAGGTAATAGTAAGTTTCAAGCGAGATTATAATCGGACATTAAAAGGAATATGCAATGGTTGCATAAGTTTCTGTGTCGGTATCGTCTTTGCCAACAGGTACTTCTTTCGTTAGCTTAACATCAAAGCCCAACTTTAATGATAGAGCGCCCGTGAGAGCGGCCTTCAATGACACACCCAATTTAGTAATGGTGTTATCTTTACCACCCTCAACATTCAAGTATTGATTAAACTCTGCAGTAGGGCTGAACTTCCAGACAAAATCCTCTGCCACTCTTAAGGTAACTTCTGTTTCATCTTTACCCTCGGTAACTGCGTTAACTCGATACCCAGGTCCAATTTCTAGCGTTAACGTTTTAACATCATCGTCAATTACCTTGTAACCATAACCAGCACCCACTGTTGCCTGATAATCAAAACCACTAAACCGGTCATCCTCATAGGTTGAATTTACATAGAGAGAACTTCTATCGTCCAACTTTCGATCCGACTGCCAAAACGCGGTATATTTTTCAGCCGTAGTGGTGCTGTCACTAGAATTGCTCAATGCACTTAATTTAGCCTCGTGAAACCATTTTTTACTATTTTTGGTCAACTTAAGCTTGGCGTTCACCGTCTGGGTTTCTGAGTTACCACTGGTACTAACGTAACCGAGCTCTGCCTCACCCTTAATCGGTTCGGCCATAACATTTGCATTTAAAACCACCGCGGTTAACCCTGCTACGATCAAAGGTGATATAAGATTTCTAATATCTCTCATTTTATTCCCATCAGTAGAACGAAAAGTAAAAAAGGCCACTGTGAAGCGGCCCGTTAAAATTAACCCATTTAGCTTACGCACATGCTAAAGTTATGCGGCCTTATCAGAGTGAATATCCATTTGCGGAAAGGGAATTTCAATACCTACTTCATCAAAACGAGTTTTAACTCGCTCGTTTAAGGCGAAGTAAACGCCCCAATAATCAGCTGATTTAACCCAAGTGCGAAAGACTAAGTTAACCGAAGAATCTGCTAGCTCAGACACACCAATAGTCACGCCTTTATCGTGCAAGATTCGGCTCTCTGCATCAGCAATCGCTTGTAGCTCATCTTTAACTTGCTGAATATTAGAACCGTAACCAACACCGACAAGTAAATCAACTCGTCGCTCTGACTGCGTTGAGTAGTTAACAATATTGCCCCCCATCACCGCCGAGTTAGCGATAATGATAGTCTTGTTATCACCCGTTAACAAAGTAGTTGCAAAGATCGCAACAGAGGATACAGAACCCGAGGTTCCCGCCACTTCAACAAAGTCACCAACCTTAATGGGGCGAAGTAAAATTAACATCACACCCGCTGCAAAATTGGACAAAGTCCCCTGCAGCGCAAAACCTACGGCTAAACCGGCCGCACCAAAAATTGCCACGACCGATGCTGTCTGTACGCCCAGCTGACCTAACGCAGCAATAATAACAAATGCAAACATCACATAATAAATAATGCTGCCAACAAACTTACCAACTGTTGGATCGATATTTCGCGCATCCATGCTGTTTTTAATGGTGTTAGAGACCCTTGCTACAATCCATTTACCAATAATGAAAATAGCCAGAGCCATAGCGATTTTTATGCCATAGACCATGCCCAAATCTATTAATTTCTCTACATCAATAATATCTTGCATAATAATTATCCTTTGTTGCTTTAAACATACTTATAAAAAATAGCCAGTAATCCGCCACCCAAGCTTCACTTAAATACAGTTTTCCTTCCATCATCGAAATAGCCGGCTATCTTTTCATGCACACCTTTAACAGAACGAAGAACGGCGGACTATTGAGCTCGTCGTTCTACCGTAGTCGCAATAACAGCGACAACACGACGGTTAGCATCTCGACCCTCAGCTGTATCGTTATTAGCTATAGGACGAGACTCTCCATGACCCTCAGAGGAAACGCGCGAACTATCAACACCATAGGTGTCGACCAGTGCGTCGGCCACTTTCCCCGCACGCTTATCGGAAAGCTGTTGATTATAAGCTTCGGACCCACGGCTATCGGTATGGCCTTCTATAACTACGTCAGTATTTGGGTACTGAGTCATAAAATCGGCAACGGCCTTGATCTCATTATAAAAGGAAGCCGGAATGATCGATGAATTGTTCGGGAAATTTATTTGTAATTCAATTTCGCGCGATTCTTGCAAGGTGATATAACAGCCTTCGCTATCGACCTTCGCTCCAGCATCTGAATCCGGGCAATTATCTCTATGATTAGTTACACCGTCGTTGTCATCGTCGAACGCACAGCCCATCGAATCAACCTCTACGCCCGCAGGAGTATTGGGGCAATTATCAACGTCATCATTGATTCCATCATTATCGCTGTCCCCTACAGTGACTGCAGCTGCGACTTCACGTACAGGGGCAGAACCACCACCGCCAAATAAGAACTGTAAGCCGACTGTTAGCGCTACATCGGTGTCTTCTTCATCAAGACTCGTAATCCCCCTTAAATCTGCTCGCACCGCGAGAAGATCATTAATCGTGTACTTAAAACCAACACCGTAATTTACGATGGTTTCTTCACGTGTACCTGTTGTTTCATCAAATTTGTTTTCACCCGCACCAACCAACCAGTAAGGAATAATATCGCCATCGGACTTCATATGATAAAGACCGTCTACGCGCCACTGACTAAAGTCAATGTCACCTAAATCTGTGTTTGTGTCGCCATCGAGATAAACCGCCTCAACTTGCCATGGACTATCGAAACGATAACCCAAACCGAGAGAATAAAAAGAATCGTCGTCATAGTTATCGGGATCCACTGCCGTATCAGCCAACGCCGCTCTGTCACTGTCAAAATCGTAGTAACCGACACTAGGCGTTAAAACGAAACCACTATTTTCTGCCAACACCGCTGGCACTTGAAATAGACCCGTAATACACGCTGCAAGTACTATTTTTTTACTCATATTATCCCCGTAATCTGGAAGTTTGAAAAAATGACAGGCTAAAAACGATAGGCATTCTACCGCCAAATGATTTAAAGCACTGCATCAAAAATGTAAAAAAAGAGAGCTTCGATGTATTTTTAGTCAATCGACCGTTGTCGCAGGAAAGCTCAAAATAAAAGTAGAGCCTTCGCCTAGCGTGGAGTTTACTTTAACAGTGCCTCCATGCTTCTTTACCACAGTATGTACAAAACTCAACCCAAGGCCATAGCCCTTCATGCCAAAGGCAGAGAGGTCGCTATCCCGTACTAATTGTTGAATTTTATTTCTTGCGCGAAAATAGGGTTCAAAAAGATGCGGTAGCATATCTTCTGGAATACCACTTCCCTCATCAGAAATAATAATCTGTATCCCTTGCTGAATACCTAATATTAAACGCACACACTTTCCGCTGGGAGTATATTGAATAGCGTTGCTCAACACATTCATTACTGCTCTTTCGAGCAACTGAGGATCACCAGACACCCAGCAATCTTCATCTACCCTTTCAATCAAGATCTTCACGTTGCGAGCTTGAGCTAGTCCGTGAACTTGTGAATATGCCCCATCGATAACCCCGTGAACATCAACCAACTGAAATATTTGATCATCTATATTTTCTGCTCGGGATAATTGCAAGAAATCCTCGGAGTACTTTAAATTTTTACGGGCAAAAGAATCAAGTTGATTAATAAATTCTATCGTTGCGGGCGCAAGTCCCGCGTGTTTAATCCGATAGGTTTCGATTAGCGATAACAAAGAAACAATAGGGGAGCGCATATCATGCGACAAAAAAGCCAAGGCTTCATTTTTACTGCGCTCTAAATACCTCAATCGCGTCACGTCTGTAAAGACAAATACCAGAGTCTTCTGATTACCAACCATAGAAGAGATATTTGCTATCTGCTCACTGTCCTCAGTCCCATCAATTATGGCCGCCTGACATAAGTACCTTTGGCCATTACTCAACTCCAACTCTTGATAGACACTCTCTTGCTCTACCATCAGCGTCCTCAGGATACTCATCCAGGCATGAGAACTATGCGAAGATTTTAACTCGGCTACCGACTTGCCCTCAAGTCCTGTAGAGAAAATCTGTTGAAATTTCTCATTTGTGAATACGATTTTTCCTGCAGCATCAGCCACTAGTACAGCGTCTTGTAACTGCGCCATACTTTTATTCATTCGTTGCTGAACTTTATCTGCAATTTCTTTAACCGAATAAATTTCCTTAATCGTCTTTTCAACCAACTCGTAAGAACTCGCGGGGGCCTCATATGCCGATGAGGCACTGGCCAACAATGCGGACAGTATTGGCTCTATACTACCGCGGTTAAGAGTCCCCTCTATCGTTAGTCGATAACCCCCCTCACGGCACATAAAACCGGTTACAAAACCATTAGTCAATTCTTCTAATGCAGGCCAAGAAATCGGCCCCATCAATGGGTCTCTCTCTAACGACCATCGATCGAATAACCCGATGTGAACTAAACCTTGCAAGCTCACCTCAACCTCTGACAAAGAAAAGCTCGAACGATCAGGCCCACTTTTTAATTTTGCGAGTTCCTCTTGTAAAAACAGCAGGGCCATCTCGATCCTGCGCCAACTCCAAAGTGGATAAAACAAGGCAAGTGCCAGAATGGCTGCTATTGATGAGAACCAATAACTAAACATTAAAAATAAGCCCAAAGTTGTAATTACGAGACCTAGCAGCGAAGCAGATACCATTAATAAAAACTGAGCAGGAGCCAGTCGACTCAAAAACATTGTACAAAATAGAACGACTGCCATAGTTAATGAGGTATGAAGCACTCGACCCGGAGTGGTTACAAAACCATTGACTCTTACTGCTTGATAGGCGTTAGCGTGAAACTCTACGCCAGAAAGAGCTCCAACCGGCGTTGGAACTTCATCACCAAGCCCCTTTGCCGTAGCACCTACAAAAACACGCTTGCCACGCCACTGATCAGAAGGAATCAAACCATCCAAAACATCTATATAGGACAATTGGTAAATCGTATTAGGCGGCCCAATAAATCGTAACCAATTAAAATAGTCTCGATAAATAATATACTGAGAGCGGTCTGATTCAATTGGAGATTGAACTCCAGGCAACACTTCTTGTTGCTCTCCTAACAGTTTAACAAGAGCCAAAGATAAATGCGGCCAATATGGACTCCCTAAGCCCTCGCGTAAATACAACCCTCTAGCAATACCATTCTCACTGTACTCTACGTGCGCGTGCCCCAGAGCTGCGGCTGCAGCAGAAAATTCCGGAATAGGTAGAATTTCACGAAGCGCCCCCTTAAAATTTTGCCGCTCTATATAGAGAGGCAAAATTACATTTTTATTCGCCTTGATCGCATCAAGAAAACTCTGATCTGCCGCACCTAAACTCGACTGAGCGTCTAAATTAACAGCTATATCAACAGGTTTGACCTCCATGGATTGCGGCTCAGCAAAAATAAGATCAAACACTACCGCGTCGGCAAGTTCCAATCGTTTTAATAGCTGAGCATGGAGGTCTCGGCTCCAAGGCCACGCCCCCAAACGCTCAATAGATGCTTCGTCAATCGCCACAATGACCACATCGTCGGGATATTCCAGAAAGTTTCTTTGAATTAAAAAATCATAGTGCGCGGTATCCAAAATTGAAAACCAATGGAACCAATTAACCATGCCGGAAAAAAGAACGACTATGGCAATTGCCCATCCAGGGGATGAGTTCTTATGCATCTTCATAGATAATTAAGATGTTGCAACGTTAACATTTTTATTATTTAAAACGATTGATTGGCTACAAAATCGCAAACACTAATATCGCCGCCAACACCCCTACAACTTTGCCGGTATTACTTTTGCGCTCAAGATATATCGGCTGACTATAATCACTATATCGCCCTGAATTAGAAACTGATTTTGCCCTAATGTAAACTGACTGCCTCTCTGGCTTAAGGGTTAGTTCCATTTCAACACCACTAATATTTTCGGTACGCAATATATCTGAAAACTCACTGTCTGCACTAACTTCAATAATATAGCTGGATACTGCCACCACCTCTTTCCAACTTGCGGATAGTCCCCCTCGACCAAGCTTAGCTTTGTTAATAAAAGGGGGAATCAACGGAATAACATTACAAAGCTGACGCTCGTTTTCAAAGCCGTTAAAGCCCCCGGCATCAACAGAGTTGACTCTTACTTGATAGCATTTTTCTTCGAGGCCTTTGTATGTGTAGTGGGAATCTGCAATAGTTAATACTGATATAACGCGATCGACATTACTATCGTCTTCCATTAGTACTAATTGATAAGCCATTGTATCTGGCGCGCCTTCCCACTCGACATAACCTGGGTCAGAACACTCAAGATTCCACTGCGGAGCGGCAAGTAACTCGACCGGTTCTAGCAAGGGCTGACCTCGCCCTGTCTTTAAACCAAAACCTGCGAGCAAGTCTTTGCTTCCAGCGGCTGTATCAATGGCGACTACACCCTCTAACACTTCACTTCGAGTTACATCCGCATCTACATCACTTTTAACTCGAAATATAGTCCCACGCACAGCAGCAACAG
Source organism: Gammaproteobacteria bacterium (assembly GCA_024280785.1). Lineage (GTDB taxonomy): Bacteria > Pseudomonadota > Gammaproteobacteria > Pseudomonadales > UBA7434 > UBA7434. The sequence goes on along the minus strand of JAJRPK010000069.1, from coordinate 1,240 downwards.
CGGCAGGTGTAGTAACTTTAAATTGTGTTCTTGGGTGGCGCTTGGGCACAGAAACCCGAATGCCTCCGCGCGGTAAACTTACTTCAATTGACTGTACTTTAGTTTGTTTAAACGCCGACACAGAATCAATGACCAATTCACTCTGAGCATTCATCACCAAAAAACTACCATCTTCAAAGCTAAGCGTTGCCGCGCCTTCACCCACCGTGACAGTCGTTCCAAGCGCCAGCTTCTGATCCGCAACCAACACAGCTGGCTGCTCACCCATTACAGTGTAAGTTACCTCACCACTAACATAGGCGGCCGTTACTGCTATTGATGCCTGCTTTAACCACGACGCTGGAATATTAAGAACATATCCCACAGATAGCGTCGTTGGGTCATCAATGCTGTTGTAGTTAGCTAGCTCACGCCAGCAGCTGTCGTTGTAGGTATACTCCGCGCATATTGACCATAGAGTATCGCCCGGTCGAACAGTATAGCGCCAGTCATTTGCCAGCGTTCCGATGCTGAAGCACAGTAAGCAGAAAAACATAGCTGCGCTCGCAAATAATTTGCGAGATAACAATGTAGATAAAAAACGTATATCCATGGGAATACCTTTTGCGAGTCGCTTGTAGGTGTGGGCTAGGCTGAAGTAGGCTAAAGACGCATGATCCCTATTGAACTACTGCAGCTGACAATATTCAATCACAAAGACAGGAGAATATGACCATGAAACCAGAAAGCTTCATTATAGAAAGTAGACTTCTAATGTTAACTAGCGGCCACTGCGAGCGCTTCAATCTTCTCTAAGCGATAGCCGTGTTGATATACTGTTTTTATACAATACCCAATTTCGGGGCCAACATTGAGGCTTCGTCTTATTCTACTGATATGGACATCGACCGTACGAGTATTCAACGAGGCATCAATGCCCCACACTTCGCGCAGTAGATAATCTCTTGATAGGAGCTTACCGACATTTTTTAACAGACAACAAGCCAGCTGATAATCTTTGGGTGTTAGCTTCACAGCATCGCCGTTAACGGTGATAATTTGCGCTACGGTATCCAGAAAAATTGGCCCTAAACTAATTTGTGTTTCATCCGGCCTCACTCCTGCTCTGCGTGCCAGAGAACCGAGCCTCGCCAGCAGCTCTTCTTTACGGAGCGGCTTAACCAAATAATCGTCGGCACCTGCCTTTAAAGCGGTGACAATATCCGCTTCTGCATCGCGCTGAGTGGCAAAAATAACCGGT
>JAJRPK010000068.1 GCA_024280785.1 Gammaproteobacteria bacterium | reverse complement strand
TTGGTAGCGGGGGCTGGATTTGAACCAACGACCTTCGGGTTATGAGCCCGACGAGCTACCAGACTGCTCCACCCCGCATCAATGTACTGATCATCTAATCCTAAGCTGGTTTCCACTAATAGAATAAGTGGCTTGGGATTATTAGGTACTGCTTTACTTTATGGCTACTACTTCATTTAGTTCCATCTTAATATCGGGAAGCCAGACTGACAACCCTCTATGAAGGGCGAGCATCATAGGGATTCTTGTCGCTAGCGTCAAGCCTCGTTTAACGATTGGGTGAGAGATTTGTTTTCTGGCCGAATTAACCGCAGCATTTTTTGAATTTTTTGCCACTGCCGCAATGGCAGGGGTCATTTCTGCCCACTTTTTCTGGAACAATTGTTTGACCATCGCAAAAGAACCAGCTGCCATCTACCTTTTTAAATTGTGAGCGTTCGCAATGGCGTTGTTCAACCCCATCTTCGTCGGTAAATACGGCTATAAAGTCGACACTACCCGTTTTATCGGTAGCCAGTCCGGCCTTAGACGATAAAACGCTGAGGCTATCCCAGGATGAATTTTCAGCCCAGTTTTTAGTGGCGTCAAAATCAAATTCTTCTCGACCATCAGGATGTAAGGAGTCGTGTAAAAAATCGATAGCCATTGACGCATAGGCACTGTAGCGTGCCCGCATAAGTTGTTCTGCTGTTGAAGCTATTTCTTTACCCTCAAGAATAGGCTCGCAACATTGTTCGAAACTTATCTTTTTTCCACAATGGCAATCACTCATAATACGGTTCTCTTTAAGAAAGTAGATCTGGGTAGTTGGATAATTAACAGTGGATCATTTGGCGGTCTGTCGATCTGCCGATCTGCCGGTCTATAATAGCCATTTGATAATGGCATGGGCCTTAAAGCTGTAATGCTGCATTCATATTACAATAAAGTTTTGTAGACCATTCGGTTCAAATATAAGTCTAACAGTTGATACAGGCGTTCACCATATATGATGAATTTTGACGATATTCGTCCTTATAACGACTCAGAGGTTCAGCCGGCTTTACGGCGGATTGTCAGTGACAATGAATGTTTGAATTTGCTAGGAAAAATGCGCTTTTCCAGAGCGTTCAGGGTACTTTCATTTATCTTACGGCCATTACTACGTGTTTATTTATTGTGGCAAGTAAGTCGCATTCATACAGTGTTTGAGTTTCAGTTAATCGTCGCAAAATATTTAACGGCTATGTTGAATGGAAGTACCGAGGGTCTTACGGTAGAGGGTTTAGAAGCCCTGGATTTTTCTAAGCCTTATTTATTTATGAGCAACCATCGAGATATCACCTTAGATCCCGCCATCACCAATTATGCATTACATCATCAAGGTGGGCAGACCGTTCGAATTGCTATTGGAGACAACTTACTAAGCAAGCCCTTTGTTTCGGACCTTATGCGTGCGAATAAAAGTTTTATCGTCAAGCGCTCAGTGGGTGGGCCACGTGAACTGTTAAAATCATTAAAAAAATTATCTGCCTATGTATGGCATTCACTAAAAGTTGATGGCGAGAATGTTTGGATAGCACACCGCGAAGGGCGGGCAAAAGACGGTTTGGATAAGTCAGAGCCAGCTATTATCAAAATGTTGACGATAGCCAGACCCAAGGACGTTAGCTTTTCAAATTACATCAACAGTCTGCGGATAGTACCCGTTAGCATATCGTACGAGTACGATCCGTGTGACGAGATGAAAGCCCGGGAATTGAGAATATTAGAGGAAACGGGGAGTTACACTAAAGCAGAACACGAAGATTTAGACAGCATCGGTCTAGGGATATCGGGATATAAGGGCCGTGTCCATCTGGTTTTCGGTCAGCCGCTAAGCGGTGAATTTGAAAATGCAGCCGTTGTTGCAGAGGCGTTGGATAAAGCCATAGTCCAAAATTACAAGATCCAGCCAACCAATGTTTTGGCCTACGAGCTATTGTATGGAACGAATGATTTGATAAAAATGCTTGGGCTTGAATTCGGTAGTGAGGAGTTAAACGTTAGCCAAAAAGATCGCGACAAATTTCATGCTCGCATTGCCTCAATGCCAGATAATGAAACAGCCTTCGTGTTAAATATCTATGCCAACCCCATTGTCAACCGTCTTAAGCAAATCAGTGTACAAGAATAGACTTTCGACCCTATCCATTTTCGACCCTATCCATTTAGGCGCGTTACTAAGTATGTCTCTTTCTGAAGAAACAAAAAGTTCGATTCAACAGGCTTATAGTCGTTGGATATCTAATAATAAATACAAACCCCGTCGTGGCCAAAGGGTGATGATTGGAACGATAGCTAAATCTTTAGGGTCGGTTGAAAGTGATGCTGATGGCTTAAGGGTTGTTGGCAGTACCGACCATGTTTGTCTTATTGAAGCCGGTACAGGAACAGGCAAGACTATCGCTTATTCTATTGCATCAATATTGTTAGCGAGAGAACTCGATAAAAAACTGGTGATTTCTACCGCTACTATCACGCTGCAGGAACAGTTGATTTTTAGGGACTTACCCAATTTGCAGCAAACCAGCGGCCTTGATTTTACCTTTGCTATTGCAAAGGGTCGCCACCGATATTTGTGTTTAAGCAAGCTGACAATGCGATTGCAAGATGCCGAATTATCGAGCGGAGAGCCACCGCTGTTTCCGGATGAAGAAGCTTCTCTTTCGGATGCAACGCTAGATCAGTTTAATGAATTGGCGAAGGCGTTTGATAAAGGCAAATGGGATGGCGATCGCGATAGTTGGGAGCAAGGTATTGACCAAGACGATTGGCGGCAATTAGCGGCCGATAGAGCGAGCTGTAGCGGTAAAAAATGCCCTCAATACGACCGGTGTTCATTGTTTCGAGCGCGCGATGAGGTACGCAGGGCTGATGTTATTGTCGCGAATCACGATTTGGTTTTAGCCGATTTGGCCAGTGGCGGCGGAAACATACTGCCCGATCCCGAGCAAACGATATTTGTTTTTGATGAAGCGCATCATTTACCGAGTAAATCACAGAGTCATCTTAGTCAACACATGCTGTTGGCGGCCGAAAAAAAAGGCTTGTCCCAGTCACAAAAAACGGTGGCGAGAGCACTAAATATATTTAAGCAAAAAGACGAAGCCAAGTCCTTGGCAAAAATAATTGCCCGGATTGATGAAGGGGTGGATGCTTCTCTTGCAGAAATCCAGCCCATGTTAGAACAGACATATTTGCGTCAACCTGAACTTATTAATCGATCGGACGAGCTTCGCTTTCCCAGTGGGATCGTCCCTGAATCTATGCAACTGGCTTTTAAAGAACTGGCAGATTGTTACGGGCTTAAGAGTGCGCGGCTGCAAAAGCTTTCTGATTTGGTTTTGGCTGAATTTACTTCGGTGCAAGATAAACCTCAATTGGCAAGAGAGTCTATTTACGCCGCGATGGGAGACCTTATTGCAAGATGTGATAGTGCACAGTCTGTTTGCGCTGATTATGCTCGACCAGACCCGATAGGCAGTAC
>JAJRPK010000067.1 GCA_024280785.1 Gammaproteobacteria bacterium | reverse complement strand
CTCTGACAGTGCCCGAGCATGGTAATCATCTTCGATTTGTTTTTGTAATTGATGTATTTCTTCAACTTTATTTTTCTCTTTATCCCACTGCTTCTCCTGTTTTTTCAGGTGTGATACTCCGTATGTGTTTACTGATCCGAAGACTGGGAAGCCACTCAAGGACATCAAAACCGGGTTCAAAGCGGCATGCCGCCGAGCAAAGCTAAAGGATTTTCGCTTTCATGACCTGCGACACACCTTCGCCTCGCATCTAGTTATGAATGGTGTGGACTTGGCTGCCGTCAAGGAACTGCTAGGCCATAAGACATTGACTATGACACTCAGGTACGCCCACCTTTCACCGAGCCATAAGGCAAAGGCGGTTGATATTCTTGCTGAGGCCATGAAAACCAAATCTACAGGCACTGAAAGTGCCTAAGTACGGAGACTGAATATATGGAGATAGAAGGAATTATCGAATCTGTAGTGGAAGGACTGGAACCGAAAGAAGGTGGACTTGAACAAGCGCTGAAGGATGGGGATGACGCCTTCGCACAGGCATGTTTGGATTACAAAATAATTGATGCTGGCACAAGAGTGGTCTCAGGAAAGCAGATATCCTCTCTGCTTTTGGATAAGTACCTAGAAGATTTCCCTGTTTTTTCAACACTCAGCATAGATGATGCGCACAATCTATTTGTATACTTAGATGACGAAAGTCGCGCTTGGGTCTGGTTCCAAACCGTATTCAACTTCGGCTATGATCAGGTAAGCGATCCTCCATTCGGTGCCTATACTCGCAGCGCATGGACAACCGGGAAAAAGGGGAATTTACTATTTCAATATGGAGCCGTGTTTGGCTACCTTCCCGAGAATTGGTTGTCTATCTTAGGTGAAATAGATCACAGTGCATTTATGGGTGAATCATGGCCAGCCTTCCTGGCGCTGCCCGATAAGTTAACTGTCTATCGCGGTGAATCATCCGCGATAAAGACAATTGGTCATGGATTAAGCTGGTCGTTGAGTCAGGAAAGGGCAGAATGGTTTGCAGCTAACCATTGCGAGGAAGGGCGCGTGGTAAGTGCTGTTGTGAATAAAGAGGATATTCTCTTCTTTACCAACGAACGAGAAGAGGAAGAGGTAGTATTGAGATTTTCCGACACTCCAGGTGAAGAGTTTACGTTTATGCCAATTCACCTTGGGGCAAAAATTGAGACCACTAAGCGGCCCTAAACACGCTCTCTCCCCTCAAGTGCATATCCCGGTTCAATACGCCATCAATTGCAACCTAAAACCGTCACCTACAAATCTCAGCTTGGGGCAATGAGCATTCCATGAATACTCGATTTGGAACTTAACAACTAGGCACCCGGGCGCAAATATAGAACAGCAAATCTACATCCCAGAGAACACATCTTTAAGAAATTCTCCACCACCATGTAGATCGGTAAATCACTCTATCCATGTCATCCCACGTAACCTGTTCCCACATTGGCTTACCTTCTGAATACTTCAAGTCGTCGTGAAGACAATTATATACTTCTGCAGTAATCCTTGATGGATATGAATTAGAGAGCGATCCTAACTTCGCAGCATGATTCGCAGCTCCACCAACCCAAACAAGGTCGTTCGATCCTCTTATTCCTGTTCTAGCGATGAATAGGCTCGAACTGTCGATGCCAACTGTATGCTTAACTTCATATGCTGCTTTTGGATATTGCTTCTCCAATGCAGGGTTTATAATGTATATCCTTGCATAGTTAATTTTCAACGCAGCTCTTGCTGCGGAAGTATTCTTACTATCGCCTATAAATACTGCCATTATACGATCGCCATCATAAGATGTTATTTCGCCACCCTCAGCGCGAATTATCTTGGCGGCACAATGAAGATAGGTTTTATATACTTCAGCTGCAAAGAACGCTTTTTTTTCATCAACCAGCTTTGTTGATTCTGACATGTCAGCATATAGCACTACACCATCAAGCTTTACAGCATCATTTGAAAGTTTCAAATCGTCAGCAGAAGGAACAACTTGCCCATCTCGTTCAGTCCACTTTTCACTAAATATTGATTTTACTTTTTCCTCTAAATCATCCTTCAAAGCCATAACTAACTACTCCACATCTAAACAAACAGAAGGTAAACAGCGAGCAACCAAACTGGCATACTAAAAAAAGTGAAGATAAAAGCAACTTTAATAACACCATATTTTGTGTCAGCAATTTCGGCATTTCTATATGTTTGACTAAGAACATCATCTAGATAGTCGGTATCAGCCTGACTTGCAAAATCCTTTTTAAATTTACCTTCAGCCTGTTTTGCGATTCCACCAAAAAAAACGCTCGAACTTTTCGGACCATTTAATCTTGGGAACATGCATATTGCAAGACAACCCATGCTTAACAATAAAGATAAAGCGCTGATTGTGGTAACTATTGCAGTAGCAATTGTCCAGACCTGGATTGACTTAACCAAAACTGCCATGACACCAAGCATTGCGGTATTAATGGCAAACAACGGGGGGACTTTTGCATCGGCAACTCTAATCCACTCTAATTGCAGAGAAAGTACTTTCTCTGCTCGATCTATTGCCATTTGTAATCCTTATCCTCCTAAATCAATTATCTAGAATCTACGATATTCAATATAATGATTTGAGAGAGCTTGGCTAATTTCAACAAAGATGCAGCCAAAGCCCAAACTGTTACTGCAAGAGGGTTCCAAGAAAAAAGACACGACAGACACAACCAGCGCGGTACCAACAACCGAGGACGGCTCCGGTTCACGTTTACTTCACGTTCAAGACCAGAAAAAATAAAACAAGGGGCCAGCCATTTCAGGCTAACCCCTTGTTTTTATTATGGTACCCGGGACGAGAATCGAACTCGTACAGACTTGCGTCCGAGGGATTTTAAGTCCATTTCGCCAGACCGATCAGGGGGAATGCCTACCTAACGAAAAATAACTAAGCTGCTGTTTTTATTGACCTTATCTTAACGCCATTGCAAAACCCGCTAGCCTGCTATACCCTCCTACCGCGTTGCAAAGTATAGATGAAAGTATAGACGGAGTTCAAGCATGAAACAATTCTCTGATCGATCACTGGCGAACCTGAAACCACAGGATAAAACCTTCGAGGTCCATGAGGGCCGTGGGTTTCGGGTACGGGTGACAAAGACCGGCAAAAAATCTTTTTACTACGTCTATCGCTCCGGCAAGCTGCATTACGTCAAAATCGGTGACTACCCGGCCATGACGTTGAAGGAGGCGCGCAAGCGTCACCAGGACATGCTCGAGATGCGTGAGCGGGGGTTGGATCCATCGGTTGAGGTGCGGGCCGAGATCAAGGGGAACTTCGAAGCCTTGGCGAAGGAGTATTTGAAGCGGCATGCGGTCAAGAATAAAGAATCGCACCGCAAAGGGAATGAACGGATCCTGAATGTCG
>JAJRPK010000066.1 GCA_024280785.1 Gammaproteobacteria bacterium | reverse complement strand
TCCTCTTTCCGGCAATATCGCCGATTCTGAGCAGAATATCCACTTAGCCCAACTGTTCAGTTTTCCCGAGCCACCTCACTTGTCAAAATACTTTCGATGTATGGGCCTGAGTATTCAATCACAATGGGGCCACTGCGCGGCTTTTCCGTGCCGTAGAATTCTTTTTGAAGGGTTAGATAATCCACCAAAAACTGACATGCGTCAAAGGCGTTCTGACACTCTTTATCAGATAAGTTCTTTAGCTCGTCTAGTGCTAGAACCCGCTTGAGGTGTTCTATGAAATCACGATCAGTGCGCTTTTCAGGTAAAGAACGTGCAAATTGTATTAGGTCCATGGGTACTGCCCGATTTGATGGCTACCAGTAACTTTCACGATCAAAGCAACGAAATCTGTGTTTGCATGTGAAACGCGATACTTCGTCACTTGGCATCCCTTATTTCACTTACTTTCACGGCAGGCCTTAATGGTTTCAACGAAATGCTTGAACATGCCGAGATCCTCTCCAGCGTATCGTTCTGCAACCAATCTGTGAGCAAGTTTCCAATGCCTATAGAAAGCTGCCGAAAAGAAGATTTGTGTGAGGACGACCAGCAAAGCGCTGAATGTGAAAATCACATCAAAACTCATGTTCGTAATGGAATGCACAGATAGTACCGGATGTAACTGCCGAGTCAGCACAAAGATCACGGTGAAAATCATAAGAAATGTGAAAAGTCGCTCCAAGCGATCTCCGGAATCTAATAACTTCCTTGCGAGAACTTCGATAAAGGTCTGATTAGACCTGATGTCCGTTTCTTTCATGTTCATGTCCTTTTTCATCTAACCATTTCGATCCAAATTTTAACGTCATCTTGCTTTTCAATGCGCCGATGTTGGCGGCCTTGAAGCCACTTCGCAAGCACGGCTTTTCGCTGCGACATGGATAGGCTAATCCTTTCTTCGGATAAAACCCGGTCTAGCTCTTTGGCGAAATCTTCCATCAGCACCATTTCATTTGGTGATGGCTCTTGCTCAATCCCTAAGACCAACCAGTTTAAGTCAATGCCATACTTGGACGCCAAGATTGCCAGCTTATCTGCAGGGCAACCTCTCCCCCCCTTCTCATAGTGATGGTAGGATCGCGGTGAGACGTTCAATTCGGCCGCCAGCTCTATCTGGGTTTTCCCAATCTCATGCCTGATTATTGCCAAACGCGCTCCCATAGCGGCATTAGAGCCATCTTCAACTAGCAGCCGTTTATCCAATTTAGGTTGCAAGTGCGGTCCTATCGTCTGATTATCGCACAATAGTGCGAACGATTCGTTTCATAGTGCTTACATGGTACTTGTAACGTCGAGATGCGTCCTGTCAAACAAGAACGTTGTAGTGGGGAAATGTGTGAATGTCTGAAGATGAAGAATACCTTAAGCCTAAGGATTTAGCCGAGCGCGTTGGCGTCAGCGTTTCATTGATCCGAAAATACATGCGAAATGGCGAGCTGGAATACATTGAGTTTTCGCCAAAAGTACGGATGATATTATATAGTTCTTGGCTGAAGTTAGTTGCGCGCCGAAAACGTGGCTAATCGTGACGTACTCGGCACTACATTGCACTATTTGGCCTAGTTGATGCTTTATTACACCATCTTAACAAAAAGCAACTCGACGAAAGTAAACGAGCTTAAGCGAGCAAAATAGCGCTTTATTACAACAAGATATGATTGATTCGGTGATTCGCAACTGTTAACTTTTCGCTGCGAAATCTCGTGAATAGCACGAGATGTGGGGGTTTCCAATGATGGTTGACATAGAACAACATGACGAGATTAAACGCCGCTTACGCTCAATTGGCGTAAAGTTTGCTGATATAGCTGTGGAAGTTGGATGCACAGCCAGTTTTGTTACTATGGTAAGTCAGGGACGCAGATCACATGAGGAAATCGAAAATACGATTTCCCGTCATCTTAAACAGCCTAAATCTATTTTGTGGCCCTCCAGGCATGTTGAGGAGGCACGGTAATGTAAAACTCTAACCCGCAAACGGGAAACGACCCTAGGAGGTGGAACTCCCAAGGCCGCTTGAAATCGATTGCTCTCGATATAGCAAGTTTCCCCTAAAATCATTCAAAAGTCAAGGCTAAGCATCGGCATTGCTGACGGTTAACGCCTTTTACTCAATTACAGGAGAAACGCCTTTGGGCGATCGGCCAACTGTGGCCGGTCGTCAAGGCTAAATACAATATGACATATCCATTAAATCGCTCTTTCCGTCGCGCTTTAGCAAGCCGATCTACCCGCCGTATCAATGCCCGCGCTCGCGTCAGTGGCCGTGGAATGCTAGCCTGTCGGTTGCCAAGTTGGGCTCAGGCACGGCGCGTTGTCTACGAGAGTATTCTCGAAATGAAGGTGCTTCACCTTCTGCTCGCCAGGCCTGATATTTGGGACCTGTAGGAACAACCCGAACGCATTAGGTATTATGATGCAGATCAGAACTCAAAATTCACGGTTTTTGATTTTCTGATTACGCTACGGTGCG
>JAJRPK010000065.1 GCA_024280785.1 Gammaproteobacteria bacterium | reverse complement strand
TTCCTAACCACCCAGTGGTATTTGGTCATCCGCTACAACACAGCGCTAAGTAACGCTTCTGCCGGCGAGTATCACCAAAAGATGGGAGCTATTAAAACAATAGCTAGAACGTGTAAAATGAATAGCCAATTCAAAAGTATATTAACCTATCAAAAATGAGGTGATCCATTGAGTAAACGTGTAGCTATTGTCACAGGTGGCGGAACAGGCATTGGTGCAGCTATATGCAAGCGCCTTGCGAGCGATGGTTTAACAGTTGTTATCTCATACTCTCGCTCAGCTGAAGGTGCGGAAGCAACTGCCAGCCATATCCTCAAAGCAGGCGGTTCGGCGAGGGTAGAAAAAGCAGATATCACCGTAGAACAAGATGTCATTAGCCTGTTTGAAAATGCCCTTAAAGAACATGGCCGCGTCGACGTAGTAGTCAACAATGCCGGCATTGGCCACTTAAAACCTTTCCAGAATATATCACTAGATGAGTACGACTACATCTTTAATACTAATACAAAAGGGACCTTTATGATGTGCCGGGAAGCCGCCCGCCACCTTGAGGATAACGGCAGAATCATTAGTATTTCGACGGGGGCGACCATCTCAAATTCCGAAGGTATGGCGCTGTATACCGCCAGCAAGCTGGCTGTCGAAGGCTTTACTAAAGTACTGGCTCGCGAACTGGGCCCCAGAGGAATATCGTCCAACATCGTTTCACCCGGATTAACCGACACCCCGATGCTTGATGGTGGCGACGCCGAATCTCTCAAACGCTACGGCGCGCAAGCCGCAGCAATGAAACGTTGCGGCGAACCTGAAGATATTGCCGATGCCGTGAGCGCGTTAGTATCCAACGATTGCCGCTGGATAACCGGACAGAACATCTCGGTTAGTGGGGGGCTTACTATTATCTAAAAAATCCAACAGCAGCCCGTAGCGTTTAGCCTGTTCTGCTCTATTTTACTAACAAGCGCCCCGCTAAAGCGGCACGCGCCACTCAACTCGTTTTATCGTAGATGCGTTTTTCTTGCAGCGACTCTGGAACTTGATCGACTGGAACCAAAAACTGCGCATACCACTGCCGCAGCTTTGTCACCGGTCCGTCGCCATCACAAAGTATCGGATTGTCGATCGTGCACTTGTTTTTCCAAATGGCAAGATCTGCAAAAACACTCGACTCTACTCCATCGTCAATCAGTTCGTTAACATAGGCGGTTTGCGCATCAATATCACCTTCCATTCCCTCGGGCACGCGCTCTTTAAAACCCGCTAGAAACTCAAAGCTTTCCATCGAAGTGGGTACGTTCATAACGAGAGACATAAAGCGACGATCGGGCTCCCCCTCCGCCACAGTAGTACTTTTATGAATCATATAGCCGGGGCCATGATAAGTCGCCTCTGACTTCATAAGCCCGTTTTCGGAGTGACCATTCATAAATTGAGTGTACTTGTGCCCTTCACTCACATTAGAGAAATGTGTAATCTCTGGCAGGCCGTGAACAGGAGAAAAGTGGGCTTTGTCAGCCATATTATCGATGAGCTCCCGGCAATTGTTCTCGACATGAACCCGGCGGATAACCCACGGCGTCCACCCTTCCTCAGCCACAATCGCTTCATCGGGAATCGCTTGCTCTTTAATCGGTGGATTACCATCGGGGTCATTCCAAAGATAAACTAATTGATTGGCTTCGTGGGTATACCAAGAGGTAATTCTCGCCTTTACCGGGATTTTTTTTGCGTAGGGAATATCATTGCATACCCCATCGGCCCCCCAGCTCCACTCGTGAAAGGGGCAAATAACTGATTCACCTTTCACACAACCGTCGGCTAAGTTAGCGCCCATATGAGGACAAAAAGCGTCAAGCACGTGCAGCTTGCCGGTATCTTCGCCCCGATAAGCCACTAATGAGGTGCCAAAATAGTTTAACATTTTAGGCTCAGTAGAAAACTCATACCCGGCACCGATACAAAACCACCCCCGAGGGTATCGGTCAGGTAAACTGCCGTGAATTATATAGGGAGCAGGAGCTATTTGACTGTTCATAGTTTTTCTCTCGACTAATCACTTTTCTTTACATTAAACTGTAAAATGATGGATTTTAAATAACCACATATTTCTTTAGTTAGTAGCTATTTTCTCGCATTTATTATAGCGTTGCATTCGATGATTACTGCTTGCATTCGTATACCGTATAGTAACCCCTATATTGACGACTTCTTGTTCTATATCAATATTCTCGACGTACACTTAAGTTATAGTGATTGTTTTTTCTGCCATCCTTAAATGGACAATGTTAATTAAACTATCGGGCATGACTTAATTAATATAATCTAACTGAATAATCTAACTGAATTATCTAACAGCAGAAAATACCATCGAAAACCGCTACACTTACACATCTACACGGGCGACGGCCTTACACACAGGCGACAGCCTTTTGAGTCAACCAAGACCTTTTTACTTTGCCGGAGAAACCATTCGTGAGTAAACCTTCAGACGCCAATGATTGGCAAATCTTCGACATACCAAAGCTGATGGAGAAAGTCGTCGGGCCAGAGCCTCGCTATCATGAATACCTTAACGTGCCGTCGATGAGCTCGGCCGTTTACCACCTACCCGTTGGCTGCAAAGACATGCAATCTCCCCACTTAGAAGACGAAATGTATGTCGTGCTCGAAGGTAAGGCCTCATTACGTATTGGCGATAAAGAACACGAAGTAAAAAAAGGAAGCATTCTTTATGTCCGCGCCAATAAGACTCACAGCTTTTTTAATATTGAAGAAGATTTAACCGTGCTCGCATTTTTTGGGCCCATACCCGGTACGCTATAGCCGCCCGCCATCTACAAACTGTAAAGAACCATACATACTAAAATACAACGCAGCTCGACAACATTGCCATGAACAAACCATCTGCCCCTCAATCACCCTACGGTATTTTAGGCGAAGCCGGTATTAAAGAGTTAGCGGCCGCATTTTACGATGTGATGAATGAACGCACCGAAGCCGCCACCATTCGAGCCATGCATGAAAAAAATACAGATGTGATAAAACAAAAACTCTACGAGTACTTGTCCGGGTGGATGGGCGGGCCACCTCTCTTTTCTGACAAGTACGGCAGTGTCTGCCTCACTAGTGCTCACAAACCCTATTCCATTGGCCCCGATGAACGCGACCAGTGGTTGGCTTGCATGGATATAGCACTAGAACGGATCGACGCCAGCGAGTCATTACAAGCAATGTTAAAAACCCCTATGTACAACATTGCCGAAGCAGTAAGAAACCAAGATATATAGAGACCAACTTCTATGCCAAACGCTAGTATTCGAATCAATATGACCGGAACCGGGACCGGGACCACAGCATTAGAGCGCTCGTCACGCTACAGCACAGCCATCGACATGGCAGCTTTTTGCGATAAAGCCGGTTTTTCTTCTATTAACGTCGAAGAGCACCATCAGGCCGACAATGGTTGGCTGCCCTCACCTGTCACAATGGCGGCCGCCATTGCAGCCAGAACCGAGCAAGCCCAAATCGGCATAATGGCACTGTTAGTCTCACTCTACGACCCTGTGCGCTTGGCCGAAGACTTGGCGGTCGTTGATTTACTTAGCAAAGGACGGTTAACCTTTGTCGCGGGTCTAGGCTATCGCCCGATAGAATTTCATTCACTAGATAAACCCTTTAGCGATCGCGGAAAATGGATGGATCATGTACTCGATACTTTGCTAAAGTCTTGGGCCGACGAGCCATTCGAATACCGTGGGCAAATGATTAACGTTACGCCCAAACCCTACACCCGTCCCCACCCGATGTTTTTAGTCGGCGGCATGAGCAAAGTCGCGGCACGTCGCGCGGCACGATTTGGCTTACCGTTCGCTCCGCCGATAGCCTCGCCAGAGTTAGAGAAAGCGTACTTCGAAGAATTAGCAAAGCACGAACACAAAGGTTTCGTTTACTCGCCGCCTGCCGATTTTTCAATTCTGTTTATCGACGAAGACCCCGAGGCCGCGTGGCAAGAATTGGGGCCTTATTTTCTCAACGAGGTGACAGAGTACAGTTCCTGGAAACAAGAGAACCTGTCTCGACCAATGGAATTTAGTGGCGAATCCATTGACGCATTGAGAGCTGAAAAACGCTATGAAATTATCACCCCGGAAGAATGCGTTAGTCGACATAACAACGACCCCGCTTTCAACGCCACCTTACACCCGCTTTGCGGCGGCATTCCCATCCAGCGAGCTTGGGATTGCTTAAACCTATACGTCGATAAAGTGTTAAACGTACTTTAACCTCATCACCAAAACTTTTACGCCTATAAAAAAAACCCGCAACGTTCATTTTAAGAACGAGCTACGGGGCTTTTTTATAGTCTGTAGTTACAACCGTTCGATAGTTACAGTCGTTCGATAATTGTTCCGGTTCCAATATGACCACCGCAACACATGGTAATCAGAGCCACGTTTTTATCCATTCGCTCCAGCGCATGTAACGCCGTAGTAATCAATCGAGCACCGGTTGACCCCACAGGATGACCCATCGCAATTGCTCCACCCATAGGATTAACGATATCCATATCGGGTTTATGAACGCGAGCCCAAGATAAACAAACAGCCGCAAAAGCTTCATTGATTTCAACGTGATCGATGTCGCTCATTTTCATGCCACTGCGCTTAAACAATTCTCGCGTAGCGTCGACAGGGCCATCTAATAAATAGTAAGGGTCGGTACCCACTACTACATTAGAAATAATTCTTGCTCTCGGCTTTAAGCCGCGAGCTTTAGCTTCGTCGGCACTCATCCATAACACAGCAGCCGCACCATCGGATATTTGCGACGCAGTACCCGCCGTATGAATAGCACCTTCGTAAACAGTTCTTAGACCCGCCAAACCTTCCATCGTCGTGTCGCGCAAACCTTGGTCACGATTAAATTTTTCAGTTTTACCGGTTAAGGTACCGTCTTCGCCGACAACCGGCGCGTCGATTTCAATCACTTCGTTATCAAACCAGCCTTTGTCCCACGCTTGTTTCGCCAGTTTTTGTGATCGAAAACCGAATTCCTCTATATCTAAACGGCTGATACCACGGTTTTTGGCAATGCGTTCAGCCGCTTCAAACTGGCTACCGGCACTGTCTTTCCACGGCCAACTCTCTGGCTGCGGCTTACCTGCTGGTTGATGGCGGGCATTGTCACCTAAACTAACGTGACTCATCAGTTCTATCCCACACGCCATGCCAATATCGACAGTGTCATTATCTATCAACGCAGCAATCATATGGTTAGCCGCTTGTGCCGACCCACATTGAGTGTCGACAGTAATAACTCCCGGAGCATACCCGGTACCCATGTTTAGCCACGCCGTACGAGTCACATTGCTAGACTGCTCTCCGGCTTGAGTGACACAACCACCGATTATTTGACCAACATCATCGGGTGCTACACCGGCTTTTTCAATCACTGCTTTTTGCGTTAGCGATAGCAATTCAGCGGCATGAAAACCGCTCAGTTTTCCTATTCCCGGCTTGCCCCGGCCAATGGGCGTTCTTAGGGCTTCTACAATGACGGCTTCTGACATCTGATTTTCTCCACTTTTTGTCGGTGAGCTTAACGAGTAATTCTTTGCGCGCTAGAGCCCGGTAAATTAGAGCCCGGTAAATTAGAGCTTGGTAAATTAATGCGTTCGATCTGCAGCCTTACTTTTAAAAACTATGCTCTTCAAATACATAGATTCTTTGAGTGCGCCTGGCAAAATCTCTGAGCGAGTGGTCGCGTAAAGTCTTCCCTTTGGGAGCAAAACACGCGATAAATACTTCCCTGTAGCTCGATTGCGGCTTCCCTGCCGCAAACGGTTTCGCTCCCGAAGGGAAGACTCTACGCTCAAGCTGGTTTTACCGAGAATAGTGTCGGTTAAAACTTCGGGGATTTATAGGCAATATCAGGTCAAATTTATGTAGCAAGATGGAGTGTTTGACATGTTTTTATATTATTCAGACAAACGGATAAGGCTCTAAGGTTTATCCGTTCCGACAATCCACATGGCAAAAAACTGGCTATGGCCGCCGTAAGCATGACCCAGGGCTTTTTTAGCCCCATCAACCTGACGCTTATCAGCCAGCCCTCGTACCTGTAATGCCGCTTCGGCAAAGCGAATCATGCCCGAAGCACCGATGGGATTAGAGGATAAAACCCCGCCAGAGCAGTTCCAGGGAATGTCGCCGTTTTCATCGAGCGAAGTGCTGCCATCTAACGTTAACCGCCAGCCCTCACCTTGCTCGGCAAAACCCAAGCTCTCTAACCAAATGGGCTCAAACCACGAAAACGGCACGTAGACTTCGGCCATATCCAAATCACGACGCGGGTTAGTAATCCCCGCCTGTGCATACAAATCTTGCGCACATTCACGACTCGCCAATGGGCTCACTTCTTCGCGCCAAGGATAAAAAGATGGCTCTGACCTCATCGCCATCGCATGAATCCACGCGGGAGGGTTCTTTCCACTATCAGCCAATTGTTCGCAGCTCATCACCATCGCACAAGCGCCATCAGAAGATGGGCAGCTTTCTAAAAAGCGAGTGGGCTCCCATAACATAGGGCTGTCTTTCACCGTCTGTAAATCGATGTCCGGTAAATGTAAGTGAGCATGAGGGTTTCTAAGTGCATGCCGTCGGTCTTTAACGGCTACGTGGCAACCCACGTCATCGGGTGCACCACTTCGCCGCATGTACTCGCGAATGACGGGGGCAAACATGCCGCCAGCGCCAGAATTAAAATGGGGACGAAATGGCATCGATGGAGATAATGCCCAATGGGCGTTGGATTCACTTTGCTTTTCAAACGCCACGGTTAAAACCCGTCTAAACAAACCCGATTTAATATGGCTTGCGGCCACCATGGCAGTTGACCCGCCCACACTACCCGCCGTATGCACTCGAATAACCGGCTTATTAACACCGCCCAGCGCCTCAGCCAGATAAGCCTCGGGCATAACAACACCCTCAAACATATCGGGAGCCTTACCAATAATCAATGCATCGATGTCAGACCAATCGCAACCGGCATCGGCCAGCGCCGCTAAAGCCGCCTCACGAACCAGACCTGCCATCGAACATTTAAGTTTAGTTTGATAACGCGCCGACTGACCAACGCCACAAATAGCCACTCTGTTTTTAGACATATCAGATGCCCTCCAATACAGAAACCATATTGTGTTGTAGGCACGGACCCGACGTCGCATGGCAAAGTGCGCGATTAGCTTGCCCTTCACTTATGGCTCGATAAGCCATACCCATTCGATCCAGACCTGCGGTCATCATAATGTGACCAGCTAACGCACCACCCGAGGGGTTAATATTCACAGTATCGGTAAGCCCTAACGCGTCTTTTAATATTAATGTCTGCGGACTAAAAGGCGCGTATATCTCAGCAATATCAACGCCGCCACTACCAATGCCCGACTGCTCTTTTACTTTTTCCAGTGCCAGAGTGGTGGAAGTCGATTCTGCAAGCTGACGCAAGCCTAGTTGATGGACTTCCATGCGATGGTCAATACCCCGAATAAAAGCCGGTCTTTCGCACTGTTTTGTTGCCACCGATTTTTCAGCAATAATCATGACTGAAACACCGTCAGTAATAGGACAGCAATCATGGCGACGTAACGGCGAAGCAATATAAGGCTCAGCTAACAGTTGTTCTATACTGACATCGCCGAATAATTGGGCATTGTCATTCGCTTTGGCCTTACGCCGGCTATCGACCACTACCGCAGCAAAATCTTCTTCATTATAACGTCCGGTTTGCAATAAGGTATTCGCTTGCAGTGCCGCCAACGAAATACTGTCGGGCCACAATGGCGCCATGTAATAAGGGTCAAGTTGTTGTGACATGATATCGGGCAGTGAACCTACCGATGATTTACCAAAGCCGTAAATTAGTGCCGTTTTTATTTCGCCGCTTTGAATTTTTAGCCACGATTCATAGAGCGCCCAAGCCGCGTCCATTTCTACGTGCGATTCCATTTTGCAGGGTGTAGCCCCTAGCGCGTCAACTGCACCGACAAACGAAAATGCCCCTCCTGCAATATAGTCACAAGATCCGGAACAGACAAAATCGATATCGTCCATCGTCAAGCCAGACTCAACCAGCGCCACTTTTAACATCGGCATCAACATTTCAACTTCGTTAAGCGCCCGCTCTTGCCGAATTTGCGGCGATTGTGCGTAAGCAATAATTCCAACTTCACGCATGATGAACCTCTGTGCTGTTGCCCTTCACTCTATTTTTTACCCGGAGCTTGGCTCGTTCCAGGCAGTGTTGTTTTAACTCATCCACGTCGACCAAGGCTTCACCTGTTGGTTTGAAGTACTCAATGTTTTCCAGTGAGTAATCCCACTGATCTTTAGGTCTCCACACAGCTTGCACGCGCATGCCGATAACGACATCGCCTAATTCACACTCACTAATTAGATGACTGCATGTCTGATCGGCGCCGTCTAATAGAATATTGGCCACTGTAAACGGGGGAACCAACTTACTGCCGGGAATGGGTAAATGTACTGTAGTAAAACCAATCACCGTACCACTATCTTTAAGTATCACCGGCTCGTGGGTAGCCTCACCACTTTCAGGGCATGCCCCCAAAGGTGGAAATAACACTTTTCCTGTGGCGGAAGATAAATGCCCCATTAACTCGCCTCGCTTTATCGCGTGCAAAAAGGGAGTAATCGCTTTTGCCGAAGTAGCGTGGTAATGATGGTAAATCGGTACTGCTATAGACTCGATAGGATCCAGGTCGATATCCATTGTCAGAAATTCCCTACAGTAGCTGTTAACGGTACAAAACCACGAATATCAGTAATCGCCCCGCAGCGATCATCATTCCAATCGACCTTCACTTTCATGCCCGCCGAAATAGACGAAGCATCGTCACAAAATAAGCGGTGTAAAAATGGCGTGTCGGCTCCGTCCAACTTAATGAGCGCGAAAGCAAAGGGCCCTTTTACTTGATGATGTTCACGCGGCGTCTCTATCCAAGTCCAGGATACGATTTCGCCTTCAGCACTCACCGGTACAAAATCATTCAGCGATGCCGCGGTTCTTGGATCGTATTCTGTCGGCGGAAACAGAACGCTGCCATCGCTACCGCGAATACCATACAATTTTTTTTGTTTTAAGGCGGCAAGAAATTTACCGATAATTATGCCCGGAGACCGGGTATAGGTAAAACCGAGTTCAAAATCGGCTTCTAGAATTTGATTCGACGAAGAACTGTTCATTAACTAAATCCCACTAATTATTTTAAAAAAACACCCAGCAATCACGAACGCGAGCCTTTAATCTACCGCTTGTTCTGCACTCAATTGATATCGGATGTTTAACAAATTACTACCGAGGCTCTTGAAAAGAATACCCTTTATTTCAAGGCCGTTGCTGGCAGGGATGCCAGCGTCGAACTATAGGGATATATTTATGTGTGTCTTGAAATAAAGGGTATTCTTTTCAAACGACTTATTAGTAACATCAGCGAGTTAACCAAACAGTCAGAACAGGCTTTAAACTCTTTCAATAATAATTGCTGGCGCCATACCACCGGCCGCGCACATAGTCACTAGCCCGGTTTTAAGATCGCGACGCTCTAACTCGTCGAGCAAAGTCGCTATCAACACTGATCCAGTCGCACCAATGGGATGACCTAACGCTATAGCACCACCGTTAACATTAACTTTTTCGTGGTCGAGCTCTAGGTCGCGAATATATTTACAGGCAACTACAGCGAACGCTTCATTGATTTCAAACAAATCAATATCGTCAAGCGTCATACCCGCTTTGGCCAATACTTTTTTGGTGGCTGCCACAGGAGCATTGAGCATCAATTCGGGTGAATCGCCCATATTTGCCATGGCGACAATCCGTGCCCTGGGCTTTAAATTATTGGCTTTCGCATACTCTTCTGACGCCAACAGCAAAGCCGCAGCACCATCGACAATACCCGATGAATTTCCTGCATGATGGATATGATTGATTTCTAAATCGGGATAAGTCTTTTGAATTAAACCTCGGTAGCTCACACCAGAGTCTTCTAACGGGTAATCCGCTAACTGCGAAAACGCAGGGTTCAGTTTAGATAAACTTTCAGCCGTTGTACCCGGGCGAGGAAACTCGTCTTTATCTAACAATAAAGCACCAGACTCGTCTTTAACGGGGATAACACTTTTATCAAAATACCCTTTTTCTAAAGCCACTGCAGCACGATCCTGACTTCTGGCCGATAAGATATCGACCTCTTCGCGAGTGATTCCCTCAAGCGTTGCAATGGCGTCGGCGCACACACCTTGATGCGATTGCGGGTGCAATTCACGTAATCGTAAATTACCGGCATCCATAATTGGCTGCATACTAAAGGTCGCGCCTAGTGACATCATCTCTACGCCGCCCGCTACCACTAAGTCTTCCATGCCAGACATAATGCTAGCCGCAGCCATATTGACAGAAGATATGCCTGACCCACAAAAGCGATCGATCGTTATACCACTCGCTTTGATATCCCAGCCCGCGTCTAACAAAGCCATACGAGCGATGTCGTTGCCCTGAGTTCCCTGTTGCATATTGCAACCCATAATCACGTCATCAACATCTTCCGTTTTTAACGAATTTCGTTCTTCTAAGGCGCGAAGAACAGTGGATAGTAAATGCTGAGGATGCATACCGGTTAACGCACCTTTGCCTGGCTTGCCAATACCTCGAGGTGTTCTGGCAGCATCGATAATATACGCAGTGTTCATAGTGTTACCTTATGTTGTGTAGAGCGCTTGTTGACCTAAAAGTCACACGCTCACTTGAAAATAGCGACCGCAGCATAGCAGATCGCGCGACCTGCTACTGACGTCTATAGTTCGGCGTTATAGGCAAAACACGTCAAGCTGCCCGGTGCCGACCGGAATGGCACTTACTTAAGCATAATACCGGTGTTTATCCCCATAAAAATATCTGTGGCATGGATGCCACAGTTGAGCTACATGGACGTATTTACCGCGTTTTTTCTGGGGATAAACACCGGTATTATGCAGATCGAAGCTAGAATACTGCCACTTAATTAGGCGCCATTCGATACTGACCGTTGATGACTCGAAAGCGGACAAAAACACTCATCCTTCAATAGGCAATTCAGCCGTAAATTTTATTGGCATTTTTTTAATACCGTGAATTAAGTTATTTCTGGTGTACTCAACGGCACCGGTAAACTGAGGATTACGTAGTCGCGGCAGCATCTCGGAAAAGATAATATTCAGTTCCATGCGCGCCAGATGAGCTCCTACGCAGAAATGCTGACCAATACCAAAAGCACGGTGCTGTTTATACAAATCAGGCATCCGTTCAGCTCGTCGAATATCAAACACATAGGCATCGTCACCAAAAACAGTTTTACTATGATTGACGGTATACCAATTCAGCATGACTTTATCGCCCTTTTTAATCGACTGCCCGGCCAATATCACATCTTCCATTGCGGTTCGACGCATCTGAATAAAGGCTGTGTTATAGCGAAGAATTTCTTCGATCGCTCCCGGTATCTTATCGGGGTTTTCTAACAGGTAATCCAGTTGATCAGGGTGCTCCATTAGAAGCCGCATACCGTGACTGGTAACTGTACGCGTCGATTCGTTGCCGGCGGAAATCAGCATTAGCATAAACCAGCAAAACTCTTCTTCAGTCATACCGTGTTCGCCTTCCACACCTTCCATTAGCGCTGCCACTATAGGACTGTTACAGGAATCGGGATTTTCTCTGTAAGCTTTGGCAATACGCTGAGCGTAAGCAATGACCTCCATTGACGCCAGCATGGCATCCTCCTCACCCTCGGACATGTCCGGATCGTCGGCAAAGTTCATAATGTTGGTCCAGCGAAAAAAATCTTTTCTATCGTTCGCATCAATTCCGCAAAGCTCTAGAATGGCAAACAATGGCAGCTCGGCTGCTACTTCCTCAACGAACTCACACTCTCCACGATTTACAACAGCATCTATAATGTTTTTTGCGTGGCGGCGAAAACTTTGTTCGTAACTTGCGATGGCTCTAGGCGTAAAGACGTTTCTAATTAACTTGCGATAACGCAGATGTTTTGGTGGATCCATATTAATGGTGAGGTTACTGTGTATATTGTCAATATCCTCTTGAGCATATTCGGCAATAAAAACCGTGCGTTCAGCAGATGAAAAAACAGCAGGTTTTTTGGCAATGTAGTCCACCTCGTCGCGACCACTAATTAACCAATACGGCACTCCTGTAATAGGGTCTTGTAACCATTGAACCGGACCATTTTCACTGGCCTTTATAATATCGGCACGCGGAGTACCTTTAGAATAAGTATCGGGATCTAACAAATTAGCAAAGGGACAGGCAGTCATGATAGGGCGGCCTTCAAGTGAAAATAAAGGTCGACCATTTTATACTAACGCCCAAGCACCAAACAATGACGAATTTGGCCAGCACAGTTAACCTTTTCGGCAACAGCTGAAAATAGCCTTCTTGCCGCGAATAATTTGCACTTGTAAACACCAACAAAGCCCGATGTTAACAAGCTGCGTAGTAGCCCAATCTTTTACCGCTTTTATTACTACACTGGAGAAAACAGCGAATACCAAAGCAGCCCAAGAACCTCGTGTATAATTGAACTCGAAAGCTCTAATGCCTTTGCCGATGGTAGCCAGGCCCGCAACTCAAAAAACGGCTGGTTTGGGTCGGCTAGCTGAGTAGGCGCTGCCAGCACATCAAATCCCGCCAACAAAAACATCTGCTTAGAGCGACGCATGTGCGTCGACTGAGTGACCAAAACTACGGTTTTGATGCCCAGAGG
>JAJRPK010000064.1 GCA_024280785.1 Gammaproteobacteria bacterium | reverse complement strand
CTTGAAATAAAGGGGATTCTTTTCAAGTGCCTTATTAGTGACTGGCAAATTCTTATAAGAAAACGAACGTTCTATCGGTCCTTTATACTCTTTACCGTCGATCTCAACATAAGGATAGACAAAATAGTTAAGTGCAGAGCCCCGGTGGTGCTTGCCTAGCCGGATATCCCTGCCGATAGAAAACTGAATGCGATCCGCAGGGTAAGTACCGTAAAAAAAATCACGCCGTTCCGGGTTTTTATTCGCTTCGCTCGCATCAATAGGAAACCAACCAACATCCGGCAAATATAACTGCACCCAACAATGGTAACCCGCAATCGATCCGGATTGTCGATTGGACGGTACGGGAAAACCAATCTCGAAGCGCGCCGGAATATTTTCTGTTCTAGCTAATGAGATAAATAAGGCATGAAAATCGGTGCAGTTACCGTAGCGCTCATTACAAGCCCAAAAAGTATCGCCATTGCCCCAGCCGGTACCGACCTTTTTATATTCGACGTTATCGACGACCCAGTCGTAGATGGCGCGCGACATCTGTGCCGGGTCATTGCCCGACACCGTCTGTTTAATTTCAGCCAGAATCGGTTCTAAAATAGGATGATCTACCGGCACACGTGCATTGGTACCAAGAAAGGTTTTGAAGTTTTCTGAGTCATAAGTGGGCGATTTACTTTCCGTTATCAGAGATTTATTAGCCAAGCCTTTTTCGAACATGGACTTACGAGAAACCCAACGCTCTACCGTAGAGGTGATTTTCACTTCTATCCACTGCTTGTCTTGCAGGCTGCCCTGTAGATCACCCTTTAGCTTAGCCTGCGGGTCAACGGTGCCATGCCAATAGCGATTGCCATAAACGTCTTCCACTTCCACCGACCCCGGTATATTGGCCTCGATGTTTTCGGCAAGCAATTGCTGCTCGGCGTTATCCGCTGCCAATGGAATAAACACATGCACCGGCATATCCTCCGCTGTGAACGGGCCAATTTTAGTCGCGTATTCAAAGGAAAACACCCGATTATCTTCGCCGTACTCCATGCTACTGCTAGCTGAGCTTGTCACCTCACCCATTGCTCGAATAGATATCCCGCCAACAATAACGCATACCAATACGGCAAGCGCGGTAGACAATTTTATAAACTTTAAAGACATAAATATTCCGACTGCGACCAACATTAAAAACTTTAAGACGAATGATATCGGCAATAAACCCGATTATTTCTTATTCTGCTAATTTACAACCCCAACAACAAGTTAATAAACCCTTCATTTCCTTCATCATTATCTGTTGCGTTAATCCACTGCGCCATGTCATCGTAAGTCATCGGGATCAGTGTATGGCCAAGGTGGTCGACCAGATTCGTCGGCAATTCGAAGGTTGAAATAAGATCCAGTAAGGCCATCCCCGACGAGCCCGCTCGCTGCAAACTTAAAGGACTAAACTCCATAAGAATCTTGATGCCAGGCAAGCTTTTTTTAATTAACGGCAATAATCCCTGCACCACTTTAAACTCGGCACCTTGAGTGTCAATTTTTAGCACGTCTATTTTTTTTACGCGCTCACTTAAGTACCGATTGCCTTCAAGTAAGTGAATGGATTGAGTTTCTCTAATCGACGCATCCGCGGAATGAGAGTAAATTTGATGATCGCCACGATTTTCCAAATTCAAGTGCAACTTGCCCTCGGAATTTCCGTCACTTAATGCCGCGTTAACCGGGTGTACGTTCACCAACTCATTATGCTCGACATTTTTTGTTAGTAAAAAAAAATTATCGCGCTCCGGCTCAAAGGCAAAGACCTTACCTTCATCTCCAACAAGAGGCGACGCCACTACTGAGTAATAACCAATATTGGCGCCGACATCGACAAACACGGCACCAGCAAATAGAAACTGTTGGATTAATGTCGTCTCAAAGATTTCCCACACACCATCATTAGCAATTTGATGCGAGATATGAGTGTCAGTTTTATCGTGAACATACATAGCCAACGGACTATGAGACTGACCGACATGTAATGGGTAAGGGCCTTTCATCCTGCCATCCTGCCGAGGCTACTCAACGCATCGAAGGATGAACACTTGCCGCAACACTGGGACGCGCTGCCATCATTTCGTACCAACGTGTAACATTGCCAAGCGCAGGATCAACCGACTGCCCCATCGCACTAAAAAACTCTAAAAAGCAGAATAAATGAATATCCGCCACGCTAAAACGCTCGCCAATAATATAGGTACCCGTCAGCAAAGGGTCTAACCATTTTAAACCTTCTTGCGCCATTGCTTTTAAATCGCCAGAGGCTGCTGGAAAACAGCGTATACGATCTTTAAATAAATCCAAACCCTCGCCCCAACGAAAACCTGAAGCCATAGGCTCGGTGATATTAATATCGAAACGGCGACACCACATACGAGTTTGCGCTTTTTCTTCGAGGGTAGATCCCATCAACGAATTTTCAGGAAATTTCTCATCGAGGTAATCACAAATAACCGTAATTTCGCCGATTACATTGCCGTCATCCATCTGTAACGCGGGGCTTTGACCACCAGGATTTATCTTTAAATACTCTTCTTTACGGTTATCACCGGACATGATGTCTATTTCAACCGTCTCAATATCAACGCCTTTTTCGGCCAAAAACATAGCGACGACTTTAGGGTTAGGTCCTACAGAACTGAACAGTTTCATAATAATTAGTCCTTCGACAATAATGAATAAATGAATGCGTAAATGTTAAGTTAAAAAATAATCTTGTGGGTGAAAACCAATCCATTGGAAAATTATCTTTGCCCGTTCAAAACTCTCTGTATATTTAGTTGTCTTCTTCGATTAATTCAGCGTAAGAATCTGCTGTTAACATATTATCTAACTCATTTACATCCGTCGGCTGCAAACGATAAAACCAACCACCTTCAAACGGTTCGCTGTTCACCGTTTCTGGTTCCTCGTCCAGCTTCTCATTAATCGCGATAACCTCACCAGAAATAGGCGCGTAAACATCCGAAGCCGCCTTAACCGATTCGACAACACCCGCTTCGTCACCCGCTGCTAGCACTTGCCCGACATCAGGTAGTTCTACATACACAACATCGCCCAACTGCTCTTGCGCGTGATCAGTAATGCCGACCGTCACCGTACCATCTTCTTCTAATCGCGCCCATTCATGGCTAGACGCGTATTTCAATTCTGTTGGCAATTCACTCATTGTTTAGATTCCAGCCTGTCAGGTGTTAGTCGGTAACGATGCCCACCTCGCTGTGGGCTTGTAGTTCAATTATCGCGTTCAAAATTCAATGCACTGGTTTTCAGTTTCAGATTACCTTCAATTTCAACCTCAATCCAAGATCACAATAAACTCCAGCCGGCGCTATTCTAACGCGAGATAAACCAAAAACAAGGCACTGATGATATCAATCATCGTTATAGGTATATCAACGCAATCGTCAGCTACCAACAGAATACCGAGCAACTCTACTATCGCTTAGCGCCACTATGAATTCATTGCGATTAATTTTTCAAATACCCATAATTTGATCGCATTCCACCAAGCCGGACTCTCTAACATCGCCTTGTGAGCGTGCATTTCGCTAATGATATATTGCCGGATCAATTCGGATTGCTCGACCGATATGTCCTCAGAAAAACTAACCATGCCCCGATTGGCGTAAATACCCCCCACAACAATGGCATCAAAAATACGATGAGTCTCGGTGCTCATATAACGTAAATCGGGAACAAGGCCTCCACTTTGTGCTGCAGGACCGTGACAGCGACCACAATGAATAGAATAGAGTCGCTCTCCCGCATCCAACTCATCGTCAGATGCTGTAATCTCGGGTGGCTCGGGCATTACCGGCTTGGCAGTCAAAGCCGGTAATGTTTGTTCACCACCCAACTTGAACACTAAAATTCGGCCCTTACTTTCTGTTTCTGATTCAACCGCCGCCCCCATCATTCCCATAAAGCCACCCCAACCCGCCATCACCGCAATGTACTGTTCTCCATCGATTGCATAGCTAATTGGCGGTGCCATAACACCAATTTGGGTCGGCGACTGCCAAACAAATTCACCTGTGTCCGCACGATAAGCTTTCAACCATCCGTCGTAACTGCCCTGAAAAACAAGGTTTCCCGCCGTTGCTAGCACACTGGTCGACCACGCTCGATTGAAATCGACTCGCCATCTTTCCTGTTGTGCTACCGGATCCCAAGCCACTAAGGAACCAATGTGAGTCGCTTTTTGCAGCGCTTTGTACATCAACGGGTCGGCTCTGCCAATATCCATGGCAACGCCAGTGTGCAAGCTCCCCTCGTTGGCAAATTTGTCGTTCGCTTTAAATTTAAAGCCCTGTTCTATCGTTGGAATATAAACTAACTGGTGTTCGGGATGGTAGGCCATTGGGTGCCAATTGTGTGCGCCTACCATCGATGGCAGGGTGAATTTTGGCTCGTCGCGATAATTGGCAACATCGGTAAACACCGGACGGCCAGTCTCTTTATCGATGTGGCTTGCCCAGTTCACACGGGCGTAAGGTTCGCCCGAAATAAACTGGCCGTTTTGTCTATCGATAACATAAAAAAATCCGTTCTTTGGTGCCTGCATTATGACTTTTCGCTGCTCCCCATCAATATCCATATCGGCAAGAATCATATGCTGCGTCGCGGTGTAATCCCAACGCTCACCCGGCGTTGTCTGATAATGCCAAATGTACTCCCCGTTATCAGGGTTTAACGCAACGATAGACGAGAGGTAAAGATTGTCTCCTCCATCGGGACTACGGACATAACTGTTCCACGGTGAGCCGTTACCAACACCAATATAAAGCTGGTGAAGCTCCTCATCGTAAGCCATGGAATCCCATACAGTCCCACCACCGCCGAGAGTCCACCAGTTACCGCTCCAGGTATCGGCAGCCGCTTTCATTGCCTGCGATTCAAAGCCAGCAGCGGGGTCACCAGGCACG
>JAJRPK010000063.1 GCA_024280785.1 Gammaproteobacteria bacterium | reverse complement strand
GATGACACATCGTATTGCTGACGGATTGAATCCGGCAACGCCAACAACCGCATAAACATGGTAGGGACCATAAAAGAATGAGTAATTTTGTGCTCTTCTATAAGCTGCAAAGTTTTCTCGGCATCCCACTTATCCATCAATACAATGCCGATACCTGCTGTCAGTGGGGTAGTCATGGAGAGATTAAAAGGACCAGAATGATATAACGGCCCTGCCACTAACGATTTGTCTTTTCCACTATCTGGCTCAAACTGAAATACCGCTGTTAATATCGCTTGCATATCAGCGGCGCTGTTCGGATCTGGCTGTTTGCGCAATACACCTTTTGGCCGGCCAGTTGTGCCTGATGTGTACTGCATAATATTACCGAGACTAGGATTTTTTATATCTGTATCAGGGTATAAATCCAGTGTCGCTTGATAATCATTAAAGCCTTCAATACCCCCACCAACTGCCAAGCAGGCTTTAAGTTTGTCGTTACCCTTTAAGGACTCAACAGCGGCTTTCGCCGTGCGATCGTCAACAAATAAAGCGACGGCATCACAATCATCAACAATGTACGCCACTTCGTCAGGAGCCAAATGCCAATTTACCGTCGTTAACCTGGCGCCAATACGATGAGCAGCAAAACGCGCTTCAATATATTCGGGTCGATTACTACAAAGAATGGCAATGCCGTCACCCTCTTGGTAACCGCGATCTCTAAGCATGTGCGCTATCTGATTGGCACGTTGGTTTATTTGTTGGAACGTTCGGTTTCCGTCACTTGAAGTAATCGCGACACGATCGGGATCAAGCGCCGCAATAGCAGCAATTTCCATTCCAATGGATGCTTTCGCACGAGCTGCCTCGACCACTGAAATTGCTTCTGACATTTTTTACTCCGTTGACTTATATATGAGCTAATGCCAGTTTAATCCATTTTCTACATTCAGAAAATTATCAAACGGTTAACTCTGCTTAATCGATTCTGGTTTTGGCAGCAGGGGCTTTTTGACTAGCGGCCAAAATAATTCCTCGGCCCAGTGAAGCCGGGGCGATATAGGTAATCCGTAAACGGTTTGTTTTTGATTCGGTATTTTAGCGGTGCCAAAAATTACATCATAGATAAACAAGGTAACGGCATAGTTGCCATTAGGGTGGGCCGACTTGCCGTAGGAATGATGGGCGTGGTGCGTATCCGGCAAAGTAATGATTCGCTCTAACACCTTCCAAAACGGCTCCGACCATGGCATCTTTTCTCTTAGTGCTAAGTCCCATCTGTAGCTTGTGTGGCTCAGCACATTAACGAAGAATGTGATTAATACAGCAACAGCAAACGCCTCACCCAATCCGAAGTAGACGGCAAAAGCTCCCACCCAGGTTTGCGGCAAAATCGCAACCCAAAAAACGTTGTAGCGATATACAACCCCCACGTTTAAATTCTGCGCGCTATGATGGGTTCGGTGAAGTTTCCACATCCACCGCCATTCATGAGCATAACGATGAATCCAGTAATGCAACATCTCTTCGCCCATAAAAATCAGCGGAAAGGCAATCCAAAATGAAATATGGGAAAGGGCACCGGCATGGCTAGGCCATAACACCACCACAAAGGCTCCGGCAACAGCGCCGACAAACGACCCCGCAACAATACCCTGCGACATCATGCCAAACAGTGTGAATAAGGCATCCCTAACCGGTCGCTGTGTACTCTTAATACGACCACCGACCAACTCAATGGCAAAAGCAAAAAAGAATACTGATATTACTATCAGCCCAACCCAAGACATTGTTTCCATTATTATCAACCCTCTAGTTAGACTCGGGAGTCGTTAAGCCACCGACAATAAAATCTACTAATTGCGTGGAGTACACCGTAAGTGTTTCAGCATCAAGGACAATGGTTCCGGCCCGCCGCTTGTAATCCCAGCTTGATACGGTGTAAATCATTTGCGTCAACATAAACAATATGCGTGCATTTACTAGCACTTCGGAAACGGGCTTCATGGCAGAAATGATGCTGCGGTTTACTTGCCTAATCGCCCACGATCGCTCGTTTGGGTGACCGCTAATAACGTCCCCGACATCACTCTGATGACCACTAAAAAGTTGTGCCAATAAACTGATGTAATAACTGTCTGCAGGGGGCTTAAGAAGCTCATTGGTCAATGGCAAAATGAAAGCCTCTACCAATAAGCGTACATTGCGATCTTGTCCGTCGCTTTTCAAACGATCAAGCATTTGCTGACGTTTGGTGTTTACCGGCAGCATCCGGTAATCCATTATGGCTTCGATGAGCTGCTCACGATTGCCAAAGTGATACTGTAACGCCGAGTGATTTTTTTGCCCTGCCTCTCGCGATATCTGCCGGAATGAGACATTGTCTACGCCTTCTAATGCATAGAGGCGCTCTGCTGTCTTTAACAGTAATTCAGCAGCGGGATTTAGCGTTTTGGGCGTTTTACTTGCAAGCATCGGGTAAGATTAAAATAATTCTTAGAGTAAGTCAACTGACTTAAATGAGTGAGGAGGGAGTGATAGGACTCTATCGATGCAATTATGGGGTCAGATTTAAAGTTTCATGCTTCGATTGACAGTGAATTGTCGAGGTCGCCCGACAGCAGGGTTGAGGCGGGTATTTGACTACTGTGAGGTAATAAATGGGCGCTCCTTACCTCTAACTCATATCTTTTTCCCATTTAAGGTATTTGGCAATCGTATATTCTTTCAACTCGGGCTGATTCATGTACTTGCTTTCATACCTGAGAGATGGTTATAGGCTATAAAATGCCAGAAATATATATCTAAGCTATTCATTAATAAAGAGAAAAATAATTGTAGATTTGAGCCTGGAGCGGAGCTTTAAAGCTAAATCAGACAGTTAGTTATTTCATCTTCTGTATAAAAAGCACTCAGAAGTGTATTTTGTTTTGACAATACTCTAGTGAGACTCCGCGACTTAATGTCAGATGGATACCTTAACAATTGAATCGCGGTAGTTTTCGTAAATATCTCTTTGATAGACCAAGACCGCCGAGTTAGAAGATGTTATCGTTAGATAACACATTGATTGTGTAGGTGTTAAGGGGTTACTACGGGTCAATACTGAATAATAATCAAGGAATTCTGAGTATGGATTCTCATACCGAAACGGAACCGCAGGTATATTTAAAAGCCGAGCACCTGTCTACCTTTTCATTAGCCGCACAGCAAAATGCTTATCCGCTATTTCGGAACTTGACCTTACATTACCTGACTATAGACGGTGAGTTATCTGATGATCGGAGGCCCTTAAGCCGGCTTGTCGTTAAACTAATATCCGAACCCGAGCTCTTCTCTCCTGAAGAATGGCCCATAGATGAGATTCGTCCCGGTCAGGTCATTTCATTACAGCAGCGCCCCCTGAATATTCCACACAATACCCTCTTCAATTTAACCGAAGAGATGAGGGCTTCGATTACTCTTACGGTTTGCTCGCTTGATGAACCTGAAAACGTGCTAGCGACCAAAGAGATCTCAATAGCAGTGCTTCCCGCCAACTATTGGGGTGGGGAGAGTCGGCAACCCGACTTGTTGGCAGCCTTTGTAAAGCCCAATGGTGTTTATGTCGAATCTCTAGTGCGGCAAGTCACTGAAGTTCTGGAAAAAGGCGGTCATGGGAGGAGTGCCGATGGTTATCAATCTAACACGCGGGAAAAGCCTTATTTGATGGCTGCGGCGCTGTGGAATGTTATTTTTTCTCAGCGCTTAGCTTATGTCTCTCCTCCACAAGGTTTTGCCAGGGAAGGACAGCGGATTCGATTAGCCGCAGATATCAGCGCATCAAAGATAAGTGCCTGTCTTGATACATCCCTCTTGTTTGCCAGCTGCATCGAGTTAATGGGCCTCAATCCGGTAATTGCTTTAGGTAAAGAGCACGCATTCGTCGGTGTTTGGTTGATCGATGAGCGTTTTCCTGTATTGACTAACGACGACCCTATGGATCTAAGAAAACGTGTTGATGCACGTGACTTAGTATTATTTGAAAGTACCTTGGTCACAAATGATGCTCCAGTAACCTTTGAACAATCCAAAGCACATGCTCGCGACTTGATTAGTGAAGATAAGGAAGATGACTTTGTCTTTGTAATCGATATAAAACAAGCCAGAGCTCGTAAGATCAAGCCTATATCTACAGTAGAGGAAAAACCTGAAGAGAAGAGCTCGGATTCAAATAAGGAGTTAAGTTTGCCGGTCGTTCCTCCTTTGCCGCCTGTTAGAGCTGACGAACAAGTCGTTGCTGAAACGCCTGATACTCGTATTGATGCTTGGCAGCGTAAGTTATTAGATCTAACCAAGAGAAATTCACTGCTGTCATTAAAAGATCGAGCGGTGGCCATTAAGCTTTATTGTCCAGATATCGGTTCTATGGAAGATAGTTTGGCAGATGGTGCTTCGTTTAGATTCTTGTCAGCAGAAGAGAGCCCTTTGAATGATAGTGAACGGAGTGAGGAAACTTTTAGGTTACAGGCCGGTTCAGACATTCATAAAGAGTACGCGCTAGAGCAGTTAAATAAGAACGTACTGCTGGCAAATATGTCCAGAAAGAAACTCGATCAGAATGCAATTAATCTATTACGGAAAGCTAAAAATGATCTAGAGGAAGGTGGGTCAAATACGCTATATCTCGCTCTTGGGATGCTGCGTTGGAAGGAAAACCCTGAAGATGATCGTTCCTATCGTGCTCCTCTGATATTAATACCCGCAGAACTAACCAGAAGTAGTGCTAGGGCTCCGATCAAAGTGCGTCAACTGCCTGATGAGGCGCCTATTTTTAATATGACGTTGATTGAATTTCTATACACTGAGCACAGTATAGATCTTAATCAATTTCGAGAGTCCTTACCGGAGGACGAGTCAGGTGTTGATGTGCATCTGGTCTGGAGTACTGTTCGAGCAGCGATAGCGGAACAGCCCGGTTTTGAAGTTGTAGAAGACTTAGTTCTCGCATCATTCTCCTTTGCTAAATATCTAATGTGGAAAGATCTCAAAGATCGCATGGGTGATTTAAAGGAAAACCCTTTTGTTAAACATTTGGTTGATCACCCTCAGGATGCCTATGTTCAAGATGCCAGCTTTGTTTTGCGTGATGAGGTTGATGAAAAGATTGATCCTGAAAAAGTTTTCACACCGCTGAATTGTGATAGCTCTCAGTTAGTGGCTGTAGAAGCTTCAGGGAGGGCGCAAGACTTTGTATTGGAAGGGCCGCCAGGTACCGGAAAATCAGAAACAATTGCAAATATTATATGCCATAACATGGCTCTCGGAAGGAAAGTGCTTTTTGTTGCTGAGAAGATGGCTGCGCTCCATGTGGTGTACCGCCGTATGGAAAAAATTGGTTTAGATCATTTATGTTTAGAGCTTCACAGTAATAAAGCCAATAAAAAGGCTGTTCTTGAACAGCTTAGAGTGGCGACCGATAGGCGCGATATAGCTAAGAGTGACGGTTGGGTTGAGTCAGTTAGAGGGTTAAAAGAGAAGCGTGATCGCCTTAATAGTTTTGTACAAGCGCTACATAAGAAATCTATTTTTGGGCTATCTGCTCGCGATGCTATAGCTCGCGATGTTCTTTATAAAAATAAGCACTCATTATCTCTATCTTCAGCATGGCCTAAAGAATCGTGGCGTGAAGGTTTTGATTCCGCTCCAGTTAATACTGAATCAAAACTAAACGAAATGCTTGAGGCCGTTAAGTTAGCCGCACTCGCTTATAATGATATCTCTCACCTTAATCCTTCCCAGTTTCGTATTTTGAAAGCGCGAAGATGGTCTAATGCATGGCAAAGCCAGGTCGTAGATTGCCTTGCTCGTTATAAAGTAGCAGTTCAAGAGCTCTATCCCAGTGCCGCCATTCTGTCTTCAAATTTTAATATTTCCCTGCACGAAAACACGATTGCTAATGTTGCACGTGTAAACTCTTTGGCGCAGTTGATTGAGTCAGCAGAATCAAACCCCTTAAGTTACCTTGTTGCGAAGGGCGTTCGAGATTTACTTGAAAGTCTCGAAAAATTGAGTACCAACAAGAAGGAGTTTGATCAGACTCTTAACACTATCGGTCATAATGTCTCTCCTGAAATTCTCGCTAACAGTCCAGTTATTGAATGGGTGGCTATCTATGAGGAAGCTAAAAACAGCTGGTTTAAACGCTTCTTTGCAAAAATAAAGATTAATGGCGCTGCCAAAAACCTCGGATATGAAAAGTTCAGCGACATGGGAGTGTTATCTGACCTTGCGAGAGGGGTACACCTGCAAGATTCTATAGTATCGTTAGCTTCTCCATTTGAGGAAGATAAGATATGGCAAGGATGGGAAACAACATCCGATAGTTTAAGTGGGGCTGCTGTTAGGGGGAAAGCTGCGCATAGGGCACTGACAGACAT
>JAJRPK010000062.1 GCA_024280785.1 Gammaproteobacteria bacterium | reverse complement strand
GGAAGCTTGCAAGTAAGAGGTGTTTGTGAACATCCACACCGCGTGTTTTACACCTGTTTTGGCAAGCCATCAAGAACCGTAGTTTCACTGATACTTGTAATTAGTCTGGGGCGGCTCATTGATGGTGGCTCGAAGGAGTGGGGTAAAAGAGACGTATAAAAAGTGACCTGCTGTCGGGCAGCTCCCGACTATACCTTCGTCGCCTGTAAGGCCATGCAATATATAAACGTTAGGGATAAAATAATGACAGATTTGCAGAAAACGATTCTGACAGTGTACAAACAGTACACGTCGGCCTTTCAATCGGCTTACGAAGTTTTTTCCGCCGATTCTTCGGCGGTTCCAAACCCATCGGGAGCCTTGGAATTTTATCATACGCCTTGTTTATTTATTTCACCGTTTGGCATTGAATTATATAAAGAGCGGCAAGATCTGGAAGCCAACTTTAAGCAAGTGATGCGAGACATGCAGACAAAGCGATATTTGCGTACCGATTTTGGCCCGATTAACATCACATTTTTGGGCGAGAGTTATGCGTTGCTGAGTGTGGCGATAGCCCGCTACGATTTGGATGAGCAACGCTATGACCAGTACGGCTGCACGTATTCCTTTCACTATGAAAAGGATCTATGGAAAATTGCTGTTGTTACAACTCATTCGAGATCGGGCGTACTTATCGAACGAGCGAATTAACTCGAGAGTCCAAATAACACGGTGTTAGAATGGTGAGCATAATGTATGCTTAATCTTCGCTGAGCAATAGTTTGAATCCAAGGCCAGCAGTATTAATATCGAGAATGCCGAGGTCGTGAACTTGATATTCAATAAAAACAGAGATATCGTCGCTGAGCTGCATCGTCCCACCAAAGCCATAAAAGATGTCAACCGCACCATCGACCGCGGAGATCTGCCCGGCATTAGACACGCCTGTGGCGGTTGCCGAGGCTTCCCAAATATCGACGCCGAATTGCAGGTAAACGCTGTACTTTGAATTAAGCGGCCAGCCTCCCACTACCGATAACTCAAAGGCATCGGCCGTTGCATCGATAGTGCCTGGGTCGGTTATCGAAATTTTGCCAAAGTCTTGATAGCCGATTTCGACCGCTAAATGCTTAGAAAAAGCATAACCGGCGCTTACGCCAAACTGCGCGGTATCGGCTTTACTGCCCCCAGGGCCCAAATCGTAGTCGGCATTGTGCAGGTTTGCCTTGACGTAAAAAGGACTGCCTTCTGCGTTGACAAAAAAGCTTATGGACAAAAACGCAGCTATACAGATTAGTTTAGAAAACGATTGCAACATTGTTGGGCGCTCAGGTTTAGGTTTTAAAATTAGTTTTTAGCAACTAAATATTTTCTTTTCATTAAAAAAGACTTAGTTTACGCAGGCTTTGGCAAAAATCAATAAATTGTTGTTCTTGTACACCATTGGGTTGTAGCTGGTTAGTTTTTGGGCGTTGGGTTCTATTATTTGCAAGCATTACAAAGCACGATCACCTTGTCGAGCAGGGTTGCACTTTGCTGGCTTTCATATCGCCATTATTTTTTCTGCCGAGAAAACGTTAAGATAATTAATCTGAGGTCATAGCTCACAGCGTTAGTCTGTATATATCGTTGCGCGGTCGTGATGAAGGCAGAACCTTAAGTCACATTTTAAAATGAGAAAGTGAATGTAGACAAATTAATTAGTGGGGAGAAAAGCGCCAATGAATATCGGCGAATTGCCGCCTAATATTGAAGAACATGATGCCATAATATTATTTGACGGTGTTTGTAAAATCTGCAATGTGTGGAGCCGCTTTATTATCAAATACGATAGCCATCGACGATTTAAATTGGCCAGTGTGCAGTCGGAGGAAGGCCAGAAAGTACTAGACCACTTTGGATTCCCCACCGACAATGTTCAAACCATGTTATATATCGTAGGTAATAATGCCTATCAGCAGAGTGATGCCTTTTTAATGGTGATGAGTAAGCTTGGTTACCCGTGGAAACTCTTGTCAGTTTTATTTCTTATACCAAGGTCGATCCGCAATTGGTTCTACGATAGAATAGCGCTAAATCGTTACGCTATTTTTGGCCGCTACGATTATTGCAAGTTGCCGGCTGCTGACCACAGTGATCGTTATCTACAATCTAAACTCAAATCCGAAATCTAATCTATCAAATTATTTAAAAGGTGGGAGCATTGAACAAAGCGGCAAAATTTTGGGACAAAATGTCAGAGCGTTATTCCAAGCAAGCAGTAGCTGACGAAGAATCTTACCAAAAAAAGTTAGAGATCACGCGCAAATATTTTCGACCAGAAATGGAGGTAATGGAATTTGGTTGTGGGACCGGGTCAACGGCGATCGTGCATGCACCCTTTGTGAAGCATTATATCGCATCCGATTTTTCTCCCAATATGATTGAAAAAGGTCGGCGTAAAGCAGCGCTCGAGTCGATTGACAATATTAGTTTTCAATGTTCGACGCTAGAAGGAATAGGTGTCGCCGATGAATCCTTAGACGTGATATTAGGAATGAGTATTTTGCATCTATTAGAAAACAAAGAACAGGCTATTGACAGCGTTTGCAAAATGCTAAAGCCAGGAGGCGTGTTTATATCGAGCACGGCATGCATAGGTGATATGGGTGTATTGTTTAAGATGATGATGGGGTTAATGAAGTTAGGAACTATGCCGTTGGTCAAATCGTTTACTAGTGAACAATTAGTAGAAAGTTTAATAGCGGCTGGTTTTCGAATTGATTATCAGTGGACACCGGGTAAAAATAAAGGCGTGTTCATTGTGGCAAAAAAAGAAGAGCCTATTTAAGCAGAGTCTAAAGAAATCGCCCAACTCATTCGAGCCCCCATTAATGAGCCGCCCCAGACCCGCTCCAAGCCACAACGAAACTACAACGAAACTACAACGAAACTATAACGAAACTACAACGAAACTATAACGAAACTACAACGAAACTACAGCTCTCAATACAAACAATACGAACATTGCTCGACTCCCTTCTATAGAAAACTTTGAGCCTGTCACTGTAAAACCTTACCGGCAAACCTATATACAAAAATAAATAAATTTGCTTCAATCGCCTGCACTGTGATTTCAGCTATTTGCATGAAAGCCCAAACAAATAAAATAAACGGAGTATTCCATGAGTTACCATATCGACCCCGAATTTGTAGAGTTGTTAAAGTTCTTCCCCTTTTCTGATTTTAGCGACCCTGTTTCGTCGCGGGCACAGGGTGCCGAAATGATGGCGTCACTCAATGTCGATATAGACGAAAGCGGTGTTATTATCGAAAACCGCTCGATCCCTGGTGGTAGCGAAGCCCCGGAGATACCCGTCCGCATTTATAGGCCAAAGAGCTTAAGCTCTACAACAGCGGGACTCGTCTACATTCATGGCGGCGGATTCGCTATGGGCGATCTCGATAGTGAGCACGGAGGAGTCGTATCGTTATGTGTTGATTTGGGGATTGTCATTGTTTCTGTCGATTATCGCTTGGCGCCAGAACATCCTTACCCAGCAGCTTTGGATGACTGTTATTCCGCATTGTGCTGGACGGCAAAAAACGCAGAAGATTTAAGCATCGACAAAGGTCGAATCGGTGTTTGTGGTGGCAGTGCCGGTGGTGGGCTATCGGCGGGTCTTGCGTTGCTAACCCGGGATAAAAAAGGCCCTACCTTATGTTTTCAATGTCTGGGGATTCCCGAGCTCGACGACCGGTTACAAACCGTTAGTATGCAGACATTTACCGATACACCACTTTGGAATCAACCCAGTGCAGCAAATAGCTGGAAGTATTATTTGGGCGATGCTTATCAAGCAGGCTCTGATAATGTTCCGTGCTATGCAGCACCTGCGCGTGCGACCGATCTTGGCGGTTTACCGCCAGCCTATGTGACGACGATGGAATTTGATCCGCTGCGCGATGAAGGTATCGATTATGCGTTCCGATTATTGCAAGCCGGTGTGAACGTAGAGTTACATAGTTATCCAGGGACCTTTCATGGTTCGGGTCTGGTGAACGCTAATGCGGCCGTTAGCGTTCGTGAGCGAAAGGATATGAGAGCGGCGCTGAGCAGAGGGCTGAAGCTTTAATTTGCGTCGAATTAGTTTACACTTGCCGCAGTTTCTGACAGATAATATTCCTTAAGCTATTGAATAATAAAGAAAAATTATAATGGAATGAAACTTGCCCTAATGAATTGAATTAAACCTATTCAATTCAATTTTAAGGCTTCCTATGACAGTGAATAGATCAACTTGGCAATCAATGATGCGGCTTGCGCTGTGCGCAAGCTTATTTGCCACTGTGGCAGCTGCTGACCCGTTATTACTTAACGACCAAGATAAACATGCTTCAGTTACCTTGAGTGGCGATGCGTTGGGCGCCATCTTTTCATCATCTAGTCATAGAGCGGCCCGCTCTACACTTTCTATAGAGGCGGGAAGCGGTTTCTACTATTACGAGGGTCATCGAGAAGTTGCCGCCGGAAACTTTGGCTTTGGTGTTGCTACTGCTGCCGAAACGCTGGCGAATTACGGTGGTTATTCGAATCAAAGTCTGGGGGTGAACTCACTCGGTTACATTTATTATGATCGGAGCAGTCAGATATCAGGTGGAAATTCGACAATTCTGGCTAACGATACTTTTGGCATAGCGGTCGATTACCGGGGAATTAATCCGATTTTATATGCCATCGTTGGTGGCAATTTGCTTTATACCAGAACTCTTGATCAAGTTACCGAGCCACTTTTTGTGTTTGTATATGGGCGTGATGCAACGGTGGGTGTTCAACAAACTATTAATGGTGGAGACGATCTCCAGCTTAACCCTTTCTTCTACGATGTGAGGGCTATTTTAACCAATGCTGGTATCGCAGGGGCGAACGAGATAGTGCTAGGCTGGGAACAGTCTGTACCGACAACTCAAGTTACTATTGATAGTATTGGTGGCAATGGCATTGTTAACGTAGAGCTTGTTGCAATTGTTGGTGACACGGTTCAGCTTTCTGCCGCTGCAAGCAATGTCAACGGCGATGATATTTCTGCATCGATAAGCTGGCACGATGTCCAAACTGGATTTATGGGAACTGGCCCCTTATTTAGCCTTTCCAGCGTCATGGTGGAAGAGCATCTCGTTATTGCGACGGTGCTGGATGAATTTTCTCTACCGGTCACTACTAGTCTTACCGTTAGATTTGAACTAGACCCGCTGGGAGACGAAGATGGCGATGGCATGCCGAATGGTTATGAGTCCGATAATAACTTAAACCCATTGTTAGATGATGCGGCTGACGACAGTGATAGCGACGGTTATTCGAACCTCACAGAATACCAGTCCGGCACTAACCCGCAAGACTCACGATCTTTTCCGGGAGCTGTCGCACCCACGGTTATGAACCCAGGGGATTCAGCCACAGGTGTCAGTTTGTCAGCAGATCAATTGGGCGTTATTTTTTCTTCGAGCTCTCAGCACCGGGCGGTACGGTCAACGGTAGCGATTGAACCTGGAAGCGGCTTTTATTATTACGAGGGACGTCGAGAAGTGTCGCAGGGCAACTTTGGCTTTGGCGTCGCTTCTGCACTTGAAGATTTGTACGATTACGGCGGTCAGTCCGTGCAAAGTATAGGCGTTAACGCGGCCGGCTATATCTATCACGATAGTTCGCGACTTGTCTCCAGCAACGCAACAATCCGCGACAACGACACTTTTGGAATTGCCGTTGATTATCGAGCAACTAATCCGATCTTTTACGTCATTATCGGAGGCAACCTTTTTTACAGTTACACCCTAGATCAAATAACCGATCCGTTATTTGTTTTGGTGTATGGCCGCAGCGTTACAGCGGGAGTACAACAAACGGTTAATATGGGTGGCGACCTAACGAGTAATCCTTTTGTGTACGATGTCGAAGCAATTTTGATCAGCGCTGGAGTTGATGGTGCCAATGGTATTGAACTAGGTTGGTACGCACCAATCCTTGGTACGCAAATATCTATTGGAGGAGAGACTTCGGCAGAAGTAGGGGTGCCTGTATTAGTAACGGGGTCGGCAGCCAATGCTAGCGGTGTTGACATAAGTGCTTCTATTAGCTGGTTAGACAATACTTCTGGTGTTACGGGCAGCGGAGCGACCTTTGAGGTGAACGCCACAGCTGTATCAAACCACGAGATTACCGCAACGGTTATAGACGAGAACGGCCAGCTTGTTATCGATACATTGAATATTAGCTTCATAGCGGCAGACTCCGATTCCGATGGTTTGACTGATATTGAAGAAGCGGTACTCGGCACCAACCCGAATGAACCCGACAGTGATTTTGATGGGCTCTCTGACTATCAAGAAGTCATAGAATACGGTTCAGATCCGTTAGTCACTGATACCGATGCCGATGGAATTCCCGATGGTGAAGAAGTGAGTCTAGGATTGAATCCAGTTGATAATCTCGATGCAAGCGGTGACCTTGATGGCGATGGTTTTAGTAATTTAGCGGAATACACCGCCGGCACAAACCCTACCAATCCAAATTCATATCCTGGCGGACCGGTTAACGCGGTATTCAATGATGCCGATGCGCACGCCTCAGTGACGATTACCGGGTCCGGCTTAACCGCCAACTTCGTCGATGTTCAAGCTCGTTCGGTACGCTCGACGGTTGCTATCAGCGCAGGAGCCGGCTGGTACTACTTTGAGGGTCAGGCAGAAACGGCGGTGGGTAATTTTGGTATTGGTGTCGGCTCAGCTAGTGCGGCTCTCGATGTGGGTGCAGGGAGCGATGCTCAAAGCATGGGAGTGACAACTAACGGCAGCGTATTGTATAACGGTGTTGCCGTGGGTTCTTTTACTCCATCAGCGCCTAATTCGCCTATTGGTATTGCGGTGGATTATTCTGGCACTACCCCAGTGGTTTACCCCATTGTCAGGGGTAGCAACGGCTATCCTGAAATACTAAGCCCCGTCGCCCTCACGGCGGTGACGGGAGACCTGTATATTATGGCGTTCGGTTCATCCGTAACCGGGCAGCTTAGCTTGACCCTTAATGCTGGCGACGACCCGATAGCACAGCCTTTTATTTTTCCGGCACACTATGAATTGTTCACGGCTGGAATAAGCGGTGCAGAGTTTATGGGCACAGGCTGGGGGGCATTAAATAGCTACAATGGCCGTGAAACGGTTACTCAGTCTAATGAAGT
>JAJRPK010000061.1 GCA_024280785.1 Gammaproteobacteria bacterium | reverse complement strand
CGGGAAGATGAACCGTCATTGTCTATGAATAAAATATTTTCGGATCTGAAATCACAATGGATCAAGGTGCGGTCGCCAGAAAAACGTTGCACCCAGCTTGTGTAGTTAGCGGTAAATTGGTCACCAAAAGCGATGCATTCATCACTCAACCCCTGTCTAAAGCGCGCTAAAAATTTTGGCCAAGCATCTTTAAGTAAGGCACCACCAAATTCAGCGGCGTCAGACTCGTAAGGCTTGGTAATATGATCAGCGCTTAGATTCTCTGCACCCCAAAAGGCTGCGTGAAGTTTGGCGGCTTCGATCATCGCTAAACTCGCACGATCTTTGGTTTCGCCAATGAGCTGATTGCCGGGTTCGGCAGGCGCTAAATCCTCCATTAAAATAATAAATTCATCACCGGCTTCATTCACTGCACTGTAATATACTCTAGGCAAGTGCATAGAGGTGATCTTTGCCTCGGCATCGTAAAAGCAAACTTCGCGGGCGTAAGCGCCCGATGATGAAGCCATGCTTCTAGCAGCGGTATCCATTGCGGGTAACTTTGCGATAATAGTTTGGGGCGGAGATTGCAGATTGGCTTTACTGTCGTATTTTAATGTGAGTCTAGCATTGTCACCCATTTTCCCTGTTCCGATAATGGTATAGGAAATGTGGGTTACTGCCCCCGAGGTAATTACTTTTCTTTCAAGCAGTACTTGGCTTAGCCATTCGCGGGTGATTTTATTGGGGTCGCAGACAATAGTTTCGTTGTCTTTCATGGGTTCTCCAAATCAAAGTCTAGAATAAAAAAAGCGGCCACTAACTAATAGTGCCGCTTTTTTTGAGCCGTTCAACAATGCACAGAAACTATTTTATATTAATGTCGTTCTCTAGTTGACGATTTTCATCGGTCGGTGCAGGAAAATCGTTAATTAAATGAATGCCGTTGATATCTGAAGTATAGTTTTTAGCATTCTCACGGGTGTCATAAAACTGCTGATACCATTGTCGGCCTAATTTAAAGGGCCCGTCTTTTTTGAGTTGCATAATTTTAATGGCAGGCCGCTTGTGTTTCCAGACATCGAAGTCGGCGGCAAAGGCATAGAGAGCGCCGGCCTGAACTTCTTTTGCTGCCGCGATATCTTCTGCAGATGGAGGAGCGTTTTCACCCTTTGCTAAGGCCGCGTGCCAGACTTTAATGAGGCCGTCTTCGATGGGTGTGTTAGCAATAAGTTCATAGGATATAGAGCCGCCAAAATCTTGTTTCGATAATAAAACGCCTGGGCCGGTATACCAAGTAAAACTCGTTAGATAGCAGCCATAAGTGTGGTGAAATCCACCTTGACGTTGAATAACGATATGATCTTTAAATTCGTTTTCGAAATATTCGCAGGGTGCTCCATGGGTGGGCCCCAAGTGCGTGCAATCGGCCATATTGTCGAGTATTTCTTGAGGGTGTATTGCTAGCTCGCCCAAATGGTCGAGTTCCCAGCGAACCCACTGTGGATCGTCCCATTCTTTGAGTTTTGGAGCTGCGTATTCTGGCTCTCCTCCCTCAGGGTCGAACCACATCATAATGCAACCCATGACCTCTTCGACATGATAAGAGTTAATCGAGCCGGATTTTGGACAGGGGCCATCATGGTAAGGGATGTCATCCAGTGTGCCATCGGGAGCATAACGCCAGCCGTGGTACGGGCAACGGATTGAATCACCTTCAATTTGTTTGTCGGTTTGAACAATCACCGGGCTTTTACTGGCGGCCAAATGCGTACCCATATGAGCACAGTAGGCATCGAGCATGACGACACGACCGCTTTCACCGCGATAGAGCGCAAAGTCCTGGCCGAAAAAACGGACGGCTTTTGCACCATCATCGAGTTCGTTTGCCTCGGCGACAATAAACCAGCCCCTTGGGTATACGGATGGGCCGAGGTTGTAATCTGCTGCTAATGCCATGATGGGTGCCTCAAAGTGGGTGCCTCTAATTTCAGCGGATAAATGCGCGGCTGAAATACGGTGTAAAAATGAAAATCATCCTATTCGAGCCAGTAAACCGACAGGTTCAAGATGCCCGAATGGTGTTTTAAACCCGCTGTCACGGTGCGTCGCAGCGAGTTTATCACTGCTAAATAGTTTGATAGCGACGAAGGGTGCTATCTTTCAATAACTGGCCGTGATTGTCATTAACAGCTGCGCTCATCTTACTCTATCTGCAATTGAGGTGAAAATGCGTTTTTGGCACACAAATCTCGCATATCCCAGCGTTATTGTTGGCCTAGCTTAAATGCTTGTCAATCAGTTAGCTCGCTCGAAGCTTCTTATAAAAGAAGGTTTTGGCACTGGCGTAGGCGGACTGCGCCTCAGGTATATCTAAGCCGTGAAATCCATGAATCATTCCTGCATAGACTTCCAGTGTTACATCCACACCTGTACCAGCGGCTGACGCAGCGAGTCGGGTCGAGTCATCGCGGCAGCTGTCGTATTGGCCGGTTTGCAACAATAGCGGGGGTAGGCCAGTCAGGTCGGCAAAAACAGGGGAGAGAAGGGGATCTTTGAGGTCGTAGTTTTCAGCATAATCCTTGCCCCGATCTCGAATCCATTGAGGGTGAATAA
This sequence comes from Gammaproteobacteria bacterium, assembly GCA_024280785.1. GTDB lineage: Bacteria > Pseudomonadota > Gammaproteobacteria > Pseudomonadales > UBA7434 > UBA7434. The sequence goes on along the minus strand of JAJRPK010000061.1, from coordinate 6,532 downwards.
AAGGGTCGGAGTCAGGGTTTTCAAAGCCCTCCCACTGCAGTGCAGAGTCTCCCGATTGGCTGAGGTCAAGCCAACCGGTAAACGATATAGCGCAAGCTGGCAGTCGTTGTTTGGCTGCGACTAGTTTCAGTAGCGTACATATGGCTAATCCGCCGCCGCAAGAGTCGCCAATAAAACCAATATCATCGGCATCTATTCCTGTTTCAAGTAAGCCGATATAAGCATCAATGCAGTCGTCTAATGCAGAGGGGTATGGATGCTCGGGGGCTAAGCGATAATCGATTATCAATACTCGGGTATTGAGTTCGCGAGAGATGGCGGCAGCGTAAAAAACGTATTCGTCGGCATTACACGAAACGAGCGCGCCGCCGTGAAACATCAGCATGACACTACTAGATTTTCTTTTCTTTGAGGAGGAGGTTTCGACCGATAAACAGCGCACACCGTTCAGCTTGCTTTCTACCACTGAGGCATCTTCTCCTGGGTGGTGGCCGTGTAAGGGAGCCATTTTTTCTCGGACTTGCAGATAGCTATCGCCCGGTAGGGCAAGACCAGCTTGAAGAAAAGGTTTCATTTGTTTGAACTGTTCGCTAAGCATAGGAAGTTGATGACCTCGTATAAGTATGGAACCGGCGGCTCGTAGGGGGCCAGCTAGAGTAGTAGCTAAAGTGGCAGCTAGAGTACCGCTTGTTATTCATCTATGTATGCACCTATGTATCCTATGTATGGCCGAGCAAATCGGCTAGTAAATGGCCGTTATTTTAAAGCCTTTCGCTAAAGTAATTCAAATAATTAAATGGTAACCTGAATGGATAATGACTGTGTACTCACTGATTCTATCGAGCGATTTGCTATGGAAAAGATTGTCTGCTTACTCAATGTAAAACAACCCCCCGAGCGATTACTGGAATTCGTTCGTACTGAGGTGTTACCTCCGCTAAAAAAAATAAAGGCTAACTCCATTCATTTTTCCATCTCGGATACGATCATAGAACCGGCGAAGTCAAAATTGGTGGTCAACGAGAGCACACAATTTAATGTTTATTTGACCTTCACCCTGTCGACGGCACTTGAGTTTGATAGTTGGAAGGCGGGGGCAGAAGCTAAGGCTTTTGAATCGGTGCTGGATCAATCGTGTAGTAGTGTTCGGCGTTACACGGTGACAGAATCCACTGTTATCGATGTAATGGATACGACCGATGAGACTGCCAGCGCTAAAGGAAGTGGTGATGTTGTACGATTGCCGGGTTGGCAGCAGGTCGTATCGATAACTATCCCCGATTTTCTAACACGAGAGCAATGGTTAGAAATATGGCTGCATTCACACTCGGATATCGCCTGTGTTACTCAAGATACGTTTGGCTATATTCAAAATATCGTTCAGCGGCCATTAAAGGGGACCACTAAAGACATTGATGCGATTGTCAGCGAAAACTTCACTGAACTAGCGATGACGTCAGACGAAGCTTTTTACGACAGCATGGGTGACCCTGACAAACTGAAGAAACATCAAACGGCGATGATGGAAAGTTGCGCACGTTTTATCGATATGAGCCAAATTACTGTAGTTCCTATGAGTGCTTATGCATGCTTATTAAGCTAACAGAAAGTTCTTTATGTTCGGTCATTATTACGAATAATGCGAAATAAATTAAGAACACATCTTAATTAAATATGAGGTTGTTGCAGAAAAATGTCTGCCATTAAATTTGATGTTGATATTATGTTGGCCAGTGCTGCTCAATTTCAGGGCCTAACTGATTATGGTGATGATCACTTTAAAGAAGGTTTGGGTCAATTATTGCAAGCTTATGATAATCATGTTGTCGAAGAATTTGGTCGGCAAAGGTTATACAACCGGGTGCTTAAATTATTGGCTGCGCGATTACGGGTGACTGAGGCGCAAAAAAAGCACCCGGAGATAGCCTTGGAAAAAATATCGAGGCCCATGGTTTTAACGGGTTTGCCTAGAACGGGAACATCGGCACTGTTTAACCTTATGGCGGTCGACCCTTCTGCGCGCGCATTGCTACAGTGGGAGACTCACTACCCTGATCCTCTCGATGGCTTGGCTCCGGGAGAATCCGATCCCAGACGACTAAAATTAATACAAAAAATGGAAGCTCAGCGGGCGCAAAACCCCGAGTTTGATTCTGCTCATTATGCCAGTGCGGATACTCCTGAGGAGTGTGTACTGTTACATGCTTTGGACTTTAATGGAGTTCAATTGGGCTTTGAATGCTTGATCGAACCTTACCTTAGGTGGCACCAAAACAGTGATCTGTTGCCGATGTATCAATACTACAAAGACCTTCTTAAGATGCTTCAATGGCGTGAGCCTGGTGAACGGTGGTTGCTTAAAGCTCCCGCACATATGTGGGCTTTAGATTCTCTGGTCAAGGTGATGCCGGATGTCTGTGTGTTTTGGGGGCATCGAAACCCTTTGGACGTTGTGCCGTCGATATCAAGTTTGACTTCGTTGGCGGCGAAAATGTATGGCGGTTCAATTCCTTCTTTGGATAATAAAAAGCTTGGCCCGATAATAATGAATTTCTATGCTAATTCGTTAGAGCGAGGGATAACCACTCGTGCGTCATTGCCTGAAAACCATTTTCTAGACTATAGCTTTAAAGAGTTTGTTTCGAGTCCATTGCAATTAGTGGAACGCTGTTATGATTATTTTGATATTGAGTTAAGCGAATCTGTAGTGTCAAAACTAAAGGGCCATATTGATAGCAACCCTAAGGGTAAACACGGAAAGCATCAATACGATTATGAAAAGTATGGGCTATCAGAAAAAATGATTCTAGATCGCTTTGAGTTTTATACGGAAGACAAGCGATATAAGGACTTTTTGTAAAATTTTAGGCATCAATATGCCGGTGGAAGTTGAAACAAGTGTTATGAATAAAATCGCTGTTAAAAAGACAGATTCAAACTATATTGTTTCTAATAGGGTACTGAGGCATTTGAAAAGAATGTCCGTTATTTCAAGACACACATGAATATGTCCCTATAGTTCGACGCTGGCATCCCTGCCAGCAACGGTCTTGAAATAACGGACATTCTTTTCAAATGCCTTGCTAGTAAGTGCTAAGTATGGTTTATAAAACATAGTTTATAAACCATGGCTTATAAAATACAACTACAGAGAAAAACAAAGGTAAATATCATGGCAAGAGAACAAGATATATGGAACGCTTTTTGTGATCAGTTAAAAGAAGCGGGTAACGTTATCGGTCGCGAAGGTTTGCATGCCAACGATTTTGATCGCACCGAAGGTTTGCGCTATTTAGCTAGATTAACCAAGGCGGGCTTAGATACCTTTTGTGAGTTGACGGGGCCTAAACACCCGCTATTACGAACGCAACCTGATATGGTAAAAATGGGCTTGGATAATCCCGATAATTACTATGTCGGCGCATCAATTAATGCAAAATACGATTATAGAATTCGCGGTAATCGAGGCAGTATTCATTTTCTTGGCTTTGCTGCTCAGGCGCAAAATTTTGCGTCGCGCAGTAAAGTGACCGGTGGTGCAGGGCATCTCAATCACGGTGATATGGAATTCGATGAGGACGGTAATTTTGAATTAATCGCCAGTCAACGACCTCATGATGGCAATTGGTTACAGCTGGGCCCTGAAACCTCACAGATATTAGTGAGGCAAACATTTTTGAATAAACTCACAGAAAAGCCTGCGACCATGCAAATTGAATGTCTACAAGCAGAAGGTCCACCCGCGCCTCTCGACCCCGATCGCTTTGGTAATCAGTTAATGCAAGCGGCCAATTATGCGGCGGGTTGTGCAGGCTGGTTTGCCGATTGGGTGATCAATATGGCAAAGTATTCGCCAATGAATGAATTTCATTTACCTGATCCCGAGCAGCATCGTGCGGTAGGTGGTGACCCAGACGTGCGAATCTATTTAGGGCAATGGCAGCTGGCCGCCGATGAAGCGCTAATCATTACTTTGCAGCCGCCTGAATGCGACTATTGGAATTTTCAACTGGCTAACGTTTGGGCTGAGTCGTTTGATTATCGATTCGAACAGGTTCATATTAATAGCGGCAATGCTAAAATGAATGACGATGGATCGGTTGAATTATTGATTGCAGCAGACCACCCGGCTAGCCGCCAACATGCTAACTGGATTTCGACCGCACACCATGAACATGGAATCATGGGGGTGCGGTGGGTTAGAGCGAAAGATCATCCGCAACCTCATTGCCGTATAGTGAAGCTAGATACAATATAAAAATTGTTGGTAAAAAATTCGCCAATATTACCGTGCCGGGAGTTAACTTACAGAGTTAGCTGCCGGCATTTTTAATCTGCTGTTTTTGATTTATTCTGGTTTAACTGCTCATAACTAATTGCCGCAATATAAAATTCGCGTTCTCCCGCTGGGCTATTAAATACAATGTCATCGCCCAATTTTTTCCCAAGCAAGGCTTTAGCCAGTGGCGAATCCATACTCAATTTATTTTGCCCTAAATCAAATTCATCGGGGCCCACAATACGGTAGCGGGTTGTTTCTTCATTTTCATCTTCGACATCGACCCATGCGCCAAAGTACACAGTTTGCTCATTGGATGGTTTGTCGTGTACAACCGTAAGATTCTCTAATCGTTTGGTTAAAAATCTAACGCGACTATCGATTTCGCGTAATCGTTTTTTGCCGTAAATATAATCACCGTTTTCCGAGCGGTCGCCATTTTTTGCGGCTTCATGAACCGTGGCGGTAATTTGGGGCCGTTCGACCTTCCACAATTGCCTGAGTTCTGCGCGCAATGCGGTCTCACCTTCAGGAGTGATGTAGTTGGAACTCTTTGGGCGAGGGGGACGATAGCGACCCATAAAGCGTGTCATAGATAGACCAATATTGTCTTTAATTTAATATACGTTCGGGCTTTCAGTAGAATAAAGTAACGAGAGCCTGAGTTTTGTTTTAGCAGGTTTTTTTTGAGGTCGTAAAAAACAGTCTAAAATTAGATATATCTTCGCTAAACAGAATACACTATTCATCAAGTTAGTTTAATCTAGTTGTTCAATTTAAGAGGATACCCTTCCATGATAAACGGCGTTTCATTTCGTCTTTGTTATTTCATAGGCCTCATAGTTGGCACAATACCTTGTTTGTCAGCAGGGCTAGAGATTGGTGGAAAACCTCAGCAAGGGGGCTTATTATTTGGGTCTGTTGTCCAGGGTGACAGCGTGCGTTATCAAGGCAAAAAAATTCAATTAACAGACTCCGGTCGCTTTATCATTGGTCTCGATCGAGATGCGCCAGCGCAGATTGAGCTTCAAGTCATCGCTTTAGACGGTTCAGCGGTTACCCATGAGGTGGCGATTGCTCAGCGCGAATACCAAATTCAGCGGATCGAAGGGGTGGCTCGCCAGTATGTCGCGCCCGACCCTGCACAAGTCAGCCGTTCTCGGCAAGAAGCGGTGAAGGTTGGTGCGGCCCGAAGGCAAAAGCGAAAGCAAACGGACTTTTTTAGTGGGTTTATCTGGCCTGCAAACGGGCCTATTACCGGTGTGTTTGGATCCCAGCGGGTTTATAATGGCGAGCCGCGAAGGCCCCATTACGGTGTAGATGTGGCTGGCCCGGTTGGCGCATTGGCCGTTGCACCGGCGGGAGGTTTGGTGACATTAGCTGAATCAGATTTGTTTTTTTCGGGCGGGACCTTGATTATTGATCATGGCCACAGCCTCAGCTCTACTTTTTTGCATTTAAGCAAGTTGCTGGTCAAGGTTGGAGATCGTGTGGTTCAAGGTCAGAAGGTGGCTGAAATCGGCGCAACGGGTCGTGTCACCGGGCCTCATTTGGATTGGCGTATGAATTGGTTAGGGGCTAAAGGTAATGCTCGAATTGACCCTCAACTGTTGGTGCCAGAAATGAAGCTTATTACGCTAAGTTCCAATGAATGAATAATTAGCTATGAGACGTTTTTGCCTTGTACTTGTTCATGTTTGCAAAAATGCGTATAAAATTATTAATTGAGTAACTATGCTTGTTTTGCTTCATTAAGATGGTGTTGTTTCTCAGCTTACAGATAAGGTGAACCCTATGTTGGATAAAAAATTATTAAGTATTCTTGTGTGTCCAGTGACTAAAGGACCGTTGCAATACGATGAAGCAAAACAAGAGCTTGTTTGTAAAACGAGTGGCTTAGCTTATCCTGTTAGAGACGATATACCGGTAATGTTAGAGAGTGAAGCTCGTAAGCTCAGTGATGAAGAGCTAGATGAGCCAGGAGCTTAAAATGGCTGCTACCATATTTGGAAAAATTCTTTCAGGTGAAATACCAGCAGAAAGATTGTACGAAGACGAGCATTGTATTGCTATTAACGATATTAATCCGCAGGCTGCCGTACACGTCTTGGTCATTCCTAAAAAATCAATAGATAAGCTGTCTTCTGCTACCGAAGAAGATCAAGTCTTGCTGGGGCATTTGCTATTAGTCGTTGGCAAGGTAGCCGAGCAGCTAGGCGTGGCCGATGGTTATCGTGTCATTATTAATAACGG
>JAJRPK010000060.1 GCA_024280785.1 Gammaproteobacteria bacterium | reverse complement strand
GCGATCAAACGACGTTCGTTTGTGTGCTTTCTTTTCGTTAGTTTTATTTTCACACAAAAGAAAAGTGACTTGCTGTCGGGCAACCCCCGACTGTCTTTCTGCCGTTAGACGAACTCGTTCAATCTCTGATAATCCTTGCGTATTGAATATTTGGGGATGGTGAGTCGCTATCGAAGCGGGTTATGGGTATAGATTTTTTTTAGAACATATATAAATAACCACTAACTTTGAACTTTGCCTAAAGCAACCGGTAACCCACTCATCGGCGGCATGGCATTAATCGTAGATCGCGTTTCATCCAAACTTAATAATAAATTCACCGACACTCCATCACTGAGATAGTCAGTTTTGTCGGGTAAACCGCCAAACCCGTGCGGTACTGATACCACTCCTTCGCGCAAATACTCATCGGCGACGACTTGTACGGTAATCTCTCCGTGGTCCGTGCGAATATAAATATAGTCGCCCTCAGACAAACCTTCCTGTGCCATATCTGCCGGGTTTAAATATGCCCTGTTGAACGGCAGCCGTTGTTTTACCGACGGTAAATTAATCGCAGCGGAGTTCAATGCATCACGTAAACGACGGACAGCTAGCCGGTATGGTTGTGCATCCTCGCTTTGATTAAACATGAGTTCCATTTCTATACCGACGTCATCGGGATACAGACTAAAGCGATGCGGCGAATCAGGATCGCCTGGTTCGACAAATTGGGGTTCTTGATCGAGCGTAACGCCATAAGGTGCTGAGGTTAATTCATCAAAATCTATCGGTGAAAATCGAGCGACAGTGGATAATATGTCTCTTGCAGAAGGCGCTTTGGTGCCACTCAGTTTTTCACCAAAACACTCTAACGAAAGGCCCATTTTGCTCGCAATACCCCATAGATATAAATAGTCATCAACCACATCTGAATTTTTAGGCGGTTTGGAGATTACATCGGTATAGCGAGTATACGGCTCCGGAGTTACGATACTTTCGTAAATAAATATTGGCAGGTCTTCGCGTTCGTACTGTAACGTTGGCGGCAGAATATAATCAGATAGTTGTGCTGTAACCGTCATAAAAGGATCGATAGTTACCAATAAATCCAAGCTACTAAAGGCTTCTACCACTTTGTGCTGATTAGGAATTGACGATACAGGATTACCACCGTGGACTATTAGACATTTAACTTGACCTTTGCCGGGCTGCAAAATTTCGTCCACTAATATACCGGTAGGCAATTCTCCGTCAATTAAACCAAAATCACCCACCCGGCTTTTATAACCTTCGTCCCACCATCGTGGGGCTGGCATAACCTCGGCCTTTCGCGGCCACCTGGCAGCTATAGCTCCGGGATTTACCGGGTCGCCCTCTCGCAAAAAACGGCCGCAGATAATATTTAAACATTCAATTAAATGCTCAGATAAATTAGCGTTAGGCGACATATCAGGGCCGGTTGCACTCGTCGCCGAGCCAGTCTTGCACTGATGCGCAAAGACTTCAGCCACTTGCCATAAGCTGTCTTCAGCCACTTTCGCACGTTTAGCCACATAGCTCGGCGTAAACTTTGCAACGCCTTTACGCAGGGCTTCCACATCGTCGGCATAGGCATCACAAAAATCTTGATCCTGCCATCCACGATCCAGAATCATATGAATCAAACCCGCTAAAATCGCGCTGTCTTCACCGGGAATGGGTTGTAAAAACACATCGGCGTGACGAGCGGTTTCTGTTCGCCGCGGATCAATAACTATTAACTTCATTCCACGTTCTTTAGCCTGCTTTAACCGCTTGAGTGGATTCCTTGTATCAAAACCGTTAGTGGCAATCGACACCAGTGGATTGCCTCCAAAAATCATAAATACGTCGCCCTGATTAAAAGGCATTCTACCTGCCGGCCAAATACCAATTCGACCCAATGCGACAGCTTTGGATGATTGATCGATGGTCACCGACGAAAACATCTTGGGAGAACCCATCGCCTTAATTAATTCATTGAGCATATTTACCGAGGTCGAGGTGAAAAATCCGCCACCGCCTTTATAACCCGCAATCGCTTCTGCACCGTCTCGATCGCTTATATGCTGAATCTTTTGTGCAATCTCATCTAATGCCTGCTCGCGAGAAACAGGTTTAAAGCTACCGTCAGGCATTCGCTTTAACGGCGTCAATATACGTTCGGAGCTATTATGGGCCTCTACTGCTTTCATTCCTTTAAAGCAGGCGTAACCCATAGTTTGCGGATCATCATGATCACCACGAATATCGAGCAAATGTTCGTCTTCATCTAACGTTACGACGACACCGCAGTGGCCCATACACATACGGCAAAAGGTAATCTTTTCATGTGTTTTCATACCGTATTATCGACCTCTTATTTTTTACTACAGAGACAACTCGTCTAGCTTTCCCGCCACAAGCTTTGCAGCAATATAGCCAAATGTTAGTGATGGTCCTATTGTACTTCCGCCCGCCGGGTAGAAATTTCCCATCATCGAGCCAGCGCAATTGCCTGCCGCATATAATCCCTCCACTATCTCACCTTTCGTATTGAGCACTCTGGCGTACTCGTCTGTTTTCAAACCGCCTTTGGTATCTAAGTCCCCAGGGAATACTTCTACTGCATAAAAAGGTGGCTTCACTAATCCTCCCAAGCTGGGATTAGGGGCCTCACGATTTTCTCCTACTTTGGTATTAGAAAAAAAGTGATCGTGCAGACTATCGCCGCGCCTAAAGTCCAGGTCTTTTCCACTAGGGACAAAACTATTGAACCGCTTGACCGTCTCAGCCAAAGTATCGACATCCACTGAAATTTGCTCCGCAAGCTCCGCCAAACTATCCGCTTTTTTCAGCCAACCGGATGCAAATATATCAGCCGGTAACAGACTATCAGGCATAATTTTTGAAGGCGGGATTTGCATACCCATTGGCGAGTTGCGTCTAAATGTCCCGTCAAAAATAAAGTAACACGGTATCGCCGAAGCGGTCTCTGTGTTAGCTCGATGAATTCCCTTACCCACTTCGTCGTAAGATCCCGCTTCATTAAGAAAACGTTTACCTCGTTGATCGACCATAATACTGTGGGGCATACCGCGAGAGGCGAGAAAAAATTCGTTGCTACCATCGCGGTGTTTTAATACCGGCGTCCACCACGAGGTATCCATATGCTCTAATGCTGCATCTACAGCTTTCGTCATCGTTATCGCATCGCCTTGCGAGTGAACGCTCGATAATGTCCATTCACTACTCGCCGAGGCAACCTGATACTGACTACGCAAAGCCTGATTTTGAGCAAAGCCGCCCGTTGCCAACAGTACCCCTTTTGTGGCTCTTATCCGTATTTTCTTAGCTTCATGTTCAACGACACAGCCCGCAACTTTATCACCATCGACAATAAGCTCCACCGCCGGTGAATCACACCACAACGGCACATTATTCTTTTCCAATGATAACCTCAATCCCCCTATCAGTGCTGAACCGTTAGTGAGTCTTGCATCAGATAAACCACGTAAACGTGAAGGAATATCTAAATAATAACGAGCAATAATTTTGGCTAAACACCAATAACTTTTTAAATTCATTGCTGCAATAACATTGCCTTCACTGGCCGTCATCCGGAACCGCTTCATGATTACTGCACTACTGGCTGGTAGGCGTTCTCTCTCTCTACCTAAACGCTTACCATTGATAGGCACGGGTTCGATCGATCGTCCACCTGGCGTACCGCCGTCGTTTTCAGGAAAGTAATCCATAAATTTTGGATGTGCTCGCCATCGTGCTTCGGTATTATTATCCATATACTGCGCCGCTATGCGGGCGTACTTTATATAGATATTTAATTTATTAAGATCGGCCTCATCACCCATTACGCTTTTGAGGTAGCGCAATGCTTTTTCATCCGAGTCGTCTAATCCTGCTTTTTCCTTTAGGTGATTGTTGGGTATCCAAACGACTCCGCCCGACAGCGCCGTAGTCCCGCCGTAGTATTCTCCTTTTTCTACCACCAACACATCCAAGCCCGCGTCGCTTGCAACAATGGCCGACAATAAGCCGCCGCCACCGCTGCCAACAACAAGATAATCGACCGCTAGATCAAAGTCAGCTATTACTGACATATAAATCCTCACTACAAAAATAAGCTAATTAAATTTGAACCCAGTACAAAAGCATGACCCTTTATAAACGTATTTTCCATTACAAACAGTCGTCAAACCCATCAAAATACACCCATTGCCAAACCAGCAGCCATCGCTTGCCCTAGATCTTTGCATGCTTCCAGCCCTTTGCTATCGACCTCTCCTACGACAATAACCGGCTCTGCTACTTTCTTCATGGGGTAACCCAAAAGTATTCTATCGATCTCACGCACCGCATTGCGACCGTCGTTACCGGCGCTAATAAATAGAGCGTAAGGGGTACACAGTTGAAAACTTTGAGCGGGGTAATAAGTACGATCAAAAAAGTCTTTGATCGCTCCCGACATGTAACCCAGATTTTCGGGGGTCCCAATCAACAAGCCATCAGCTCGCTGCAAATCTTTAAAACTGGCTTCGTATGCCCGTCTTATCGTTATGTCAATTTCGAGCTCTAAGCTAGCCCCTTCGGCCACAGCCGTCGCCAGCTTTTCGGTATTACCGGACTGACTGTGGTAGATCAGCAATAAATTCTTAACACTCAAGGTAATACTACCTCTGACGGGAATGGCACTTACTTAAGCGTAATACCGGTGTTTATCCCCATAAAGACATCTGTGGCATGGATGCCACAGTTGAGCTACATGGACGTATTTACCGCGTTTTTTCTGGGGATAAACAACAAGATTAGTTTAGAGGAACAAGCCGACAAATAATAGCCGGCCAATAAACCTAGGCTATACATGTAGACGGCCTCTAAAGAAAAAAGAGTATGCATCGCAGCGCGAAAAAAAGGATAACAATTTAAATAGATAGAGGACTATTGCTGTTCTTTTACCTGCACGCGATGAATAGGCATAAAGTACAACTGCCCCAACAACATTAATATAAACCCCACCCCATAGCCTAAGTATTGGTCTAATGAACCGTCCTCAAACATAAAATAGGTCGCTGCAAAAATAGCGGTTCCTAATGATATGGCCAATAAATAGGATCGCCAAGTTACACCCAACTCAGTATCGCAGCTATCACAAGGCATAGGTGCAAGCGGGCTCATCATTAATTTCTTCCAGCGCGCCATGGCGCTTTTTTGGCAGGAGGGGCACGCGGGCATTAGACTAAAATCTCCATTCCATAATTTCTCACGACCTTAACAACCTTGTTTTTCTGCGCTAATTTCAAATCCACGACCTCATCCATTAAAGGGCAATTTATTCCACCGAACTATCCAATTGAGTCAACCAATCCAATCCAACTATCCCATCGACTGGCTACCAGTCACTTAACGAAAGCTATCATTGATCGTTTCTAAAGCGGTAGAGCCAGGGCACAATTCAGATTCACTCATATTGCGCAAGGGTTTGCCAGATGTTCCCAGCATTTCGTGCAATTCTCTGGTCTCAGGGTCAATGTAGATTAACCCCGTTAGAACGTTACCCTTTTCCTTAGCCGTATGGAGAGCATCCAAAGCGGCTCGACGATCTCTTGGATCGTAGGACTGATTGAGTTTGTGCAGGTTGAGCACCGAGCCATCGTGCATATGAACTTGCTCCGTTGCTCCCGGCTGATAATGCGTGGTGATCTCTTGCTTCATTGGTACAAAATCAAAGGTTCCCGCCGCATCCAAATGTTCGCGAACATAATCGTATGACTTGGTAGAAGCTGGGGTATTGTTAAACGTAACACAGGGCGACACTACATCAATAAAAGCAAAGCCGGGATGAGTAATC
>JAJRPK010000001.1 GCA_024280785.1 Gammaproteobacteria bacterium | reverse complement strand
GCAGCAATGTCATTGCTCCAACTGTAGGGATAGTTGAATATAAATTCAACCTGATCAATCCGCAATTACAAAGCAGAGCCTTAAAAACCAATCCTAAAGGTAGTAAATCATTGTTTTATATAAGATTTATTGCATTTCTTTGGACTAATAACAATCTCGATATTCCAAACCAGATTGAAACCAAAACAATATATGGTTACTTATTGTACAAAAAGTGTGAATCAGGTATCATTACGCCACGCGAGAATCATAAGCCCACCATCCTAATAGAATCGGTTACAATAAATTTGGGCACAGTGTCAGACTAATTAAGTCAGACCAATTAAATAAATCAGCAAAACAGATATAGTTAGCGCTCCTATCAGTTAGCTCGTATACAGGACCTACTAGAATCAGTTGATTTTTAACTTGACTCAACCCGTTGCCAATATGCAACCGCACGGAAAATAGAAAGCAGTAAATAAAAAATAAAGGAACCCATTGAGATGTCCTCCGACGGCAAACACAATACTTCGCTAGCTAACGAGACTGGCAGAAATTCAAAAGTTACATTGCCAGATTTCGACAGCTTGCGCGATATGGCAAAAAATAACCCAGAAGAACTAGAACGGTTACGCTTGGCGCTTTGCAATAAAGTTATCAACAAAGCCCCTAGTCACGCAAAGCAGCGATTACGCGGATTAATGTTTCAAATCAATGCACGCCGTAAACTTGCCAAGACCAATATGGATGCCTGTGTAGAAATTTCAAGTATGATGAACGACTCGCTTAAACGTATGCAAGCAATGCTGAAAGATTTGCGATCGATGCAAGCTGAAAGCATCGTCTTATCAACCAAGCAATACAAAGGCTCGACTAACGCTCAACCTTTAGCCGATATCCTGCCTTTCAAACGCACGTAAATTTTATATTAGACATTAACAGAGAACAAATCTAAACCCTCTCTGTACACTATAAAAACAAGGCTTTCACTTATAATTTAAGCCCATATCAGCTTAGCGGGCACGCTTCATTTTTTTATTAACTCGCCAGTATTGATAAGATGGCTCTTCGTAGGGGTGGGAAGCTTTTAACGCTGTAATGACCGCCATTAATACTTCGTCATTACATACCATTTCCACTTTATGCTCGAGTACCGCCTCCAAGCGACCCAGCTCCCCCATATAAGGTTCACTTCCCTTCGCTGGCTGAAACTGCCCCTGGCCCAATACTTGCCAACTGCATTTCTCATAGTCGCCTATCACACCCGCTCCTGCAGAAAATACTGCGGATTTAACAGCTTCAGTGTGCTTTTCTGGAACATAGAAACATAATTTGTACATTATATGTATTACCTTACCCCACTGCTTTTTTCAAGACCTCTCGCTTGTGATAGATAAAAAGAAGATACAAAAGTAGATAAGGTATTGTCTGATATCGCCTGCCGAATATCGCGCATTAACGTTTGGTAGTAACTTAAATTATGGATGGTGTTGAGCTGAGCTCCTAACATCTCCTTGCATTTGTCTAAATGATGTAGATAACCGCGACTAAAGTTTTTACAAGTATAGCAATCACATTGATTGTCTAACGATTCAGTGGAATGGCGATGAACGGCGTTTCGAATCTTAACCACCCCTGTCGATGTGAACAAGTGGCCATTGCGAGCATTTCTAGTCGGCATCACGCAGTCAAACATATCAATGCCGCGCTGGACCGCTTCGACTAAGTCGGCGGGAGTACCAACGCCCATCAAATACCTGGGTGATTCTTTCGGTAGTTCGGAAGCTAGGCCATCGAGAACATGTAACATCTCACCCTTCGGTTCACCAACTGACAAGCCACCGATGGCATAGCCATCGAAACCAATATCAACAAGGCGCCGCAGAGACTCTAGCCGTAAATTTTGATACATACCTCCTTGGACAATACCAAATAAAGCAGAATTATGCTCTCCATGCGCTAAACGGCTTCTAGCAGCCCAACGTAACGAAAGCTCCATGGATTCCCGCGCTTCTTGCTCGGTCGCAGGATAGGGAGTGCATTCATCGAAAATCATAATAATATCGGCGCCCAGATCATGCTGCACCGCAATACTCTTTTCAGGGTCCAAAAACACTTCGCTGCCATCAATGGGCGATCGAAAGCGCACACCCTCTTCAGTTATTTTGCGTAACTTACCGAGACTCCAAACCTGAAAACCGCCGGAATCGGTTAATATCGGCTTATCCCAACCAATGAAATCGTGCAAGTCTCCGTGCGCCCTGACGACTTTCGTCCCGGGCCGAAGCATTAAATGGAAGGTGTTTCCTAAAATAATTTCAGCGCCGGTTTCGCGGATGTCTCTCGGCAACATGCCTTTAACCGTACCATAAGTACCCACTGGCATGAAAGCTGGTGTCTGCACACAACCACGAGAAAAAGCTAACTCGCCGCGGCGAGCCAATCCATCTGTTGCACTGAGCGAAAATTTCAAGCTATATCTCGGAGCATCTTTTGGGGGGGAGGAATGCAAACGCATCAACAGCGCCGCTCTATTTATTTTTAAGCGAACGATCCAAGGGGCATTGTACTATCGTTTAAAGAACAGTTGCTTAGATAATTATGGTTTATACACTAAGAAATAAACATGGCATCGCCATAGGAATAAAAGCGATATTTTTCGGCGATCGCAACTTGATAAGCATTCATAGTATGACTTAAACCCGCGAATGCACTAACCAGCATAATTAAAGTCGACTCGGGTAAATGGAAATTGGTAATCATTCCATCGACCGTTTTATATTCGTAACCAGGATATATAAAAATTTCTGTATCGCCATAATAGGGCTCAATCCAGCCCCTTGACCCACTGGCAGTTTCTAGACAGCGAACGGAAGTGGTTCCCACCGCGATAATTCTACCGCCGCGAGCTTTTGCCTCTCGCACTTGATTGCAAACCTGCGCGCTCACTTCAATGTATTCTGCATGAATTTTGTGGTCTTCGATTCGGTCTTCTCGCACGGGCTGAAAAGTACCCGCACCTACATGCAGAGTCACAAAGGCAGAAGAAACACCTTTTGATTTCAATTTAGCTAACAAAGGTTGATCAAAATGCAAGCCTGCGGTGGGGGCTGCCACCGCGCCTTCCCTCGCAGCGTACACTGTTTGATAACGCTCGCGATCCAATGCTTCATCCTCTCTATCGATAT
>JAJRPK010000059.1 GCA_024280785.1 Gammaproteobacteria bacterium | reverse complement strand
CCCTATCACTTTGAAAATTGGAAAGTCGATTTTGATTGCACCCTCGAAATTGACTGCAACTGGAAAACCTCTGTGGATGCCTTTAATGAGGCATACCATATAGCCGCTACACACACTTGGACTATGGCGTTTAGTGACGACGTTAATACCACTTACGATTGCTACGACAAGCACACTCGCATGATTTTTCCAGAAGTCCAAGCCAGCCCACGTCATAAAGGTGCAGGGACAGTGACCGATCAAATTAAAGAAATGTTTCTCGAACGCGTTGGCGTTGATGTTGATAATTTTAGCGGCGGCCCTGCCGAAGCGCGCACAGCATTTGCCGACGCAGTAAAAGCAATGGGAGAAAGTTTAGGAGCGAATTTTTCAGATTTAAACGAAGCGCAAATGTGTGACGATTTTCATTACACTATTTTTCCTAACATAACATTTAACACTCACTCTATGTTTCTTTGGGTATTCTTTCACCGACCACATCCTACTGACCCCAATAAAATGTATTTTGATTTTATCAATCTCAGCAATACTCCCAACATAGAGATCGAGCGACCAAAACGTTTGCTCTTCAAAGCAACACCCGACTTCAAAATGGGCGATGTCCTGCCGGGTGGCGAAGTTCTGGACGAAGACCTCTATAATTTGCCACGGGTGCAAGCCGGCATGAATTCCACTGCCTTTAAACAATTACATTTAAATGAGCAAGAAATCCGTATTCTGCATTTTCATAACACTCTTATGGGATATATTGAAGCCAATGACTAGCATTAACACATGCCATCACTGGCGGAGCCTAATAGCATTTATTTTTACATAGTCTATTAATAAGCCAGTGTGGCCTACTGAATTTGACCGATATCGTCTTTGAATCAAGGGGCTTATTTATGAATAATTCGTACTGGTCGTACGACCTGTTGAACTTACAACTTTGAAAATCCATATAATGCGGCTCCAGTAACAGAAGCCATTCACGAGACTCACGCTATGAAATTTGCCTTCCACGCCACCATGTGCCCTGCTGAGCAATACCTTCCTTTATGCCAAGCGGCAGAACAGGCAGGGTTTGATACCTTTACATTGCCCGATAGCATTTGCTACCCGGAAAAAGGCTCGGATGTGTACCCTTACAACAGCGATGGCACCCGTGAATTTTTGGATGGTGTACCTTTTATAGAACCCTTCATTTTAATTCCTTATTTAGCCGCCCAAACCAAGAGCATTCGCTTTTCTACTTCGGTCGTTAAACTAGCCATTCGTCAACCGGCTATCGTCGCCAAGCAGCTTTCCAGCATGGCTGTTCTTATTGGCGATCGTTTTGACTTCGGCGTAGGCATTAGCCCTTGGCCCGAAGATTTTGAAGCGACACAAATTCCTTGGGGAAAAAGAGGCCAACGAATGAATGAGATGATGGAGATCATCAATGGACTAATGACCGGGGAATACTTTGGCTACGAAGGAAAAATTTTCAACATGCCCGCCATCAAAATGACCCCGGTACCTAAAACTCCGGTACCTTTGATTGTCGGCGGTCACGCCGAACCCGCTCTAAAACGCGCCGCAAAACTTGGCGATGGCTGGATTGCAGCCGGCGGCAAAATTTCAGACTATAGCGTAATGATCGACCGTATCAACGAGCTGCGCAAAGAATACGGTCGCGACCATCTACCCTTTCAAATGCAAGCCATGTCTCACGACTCATTTTCGGTAGACGGCTTACTCCAATTAAAAGCCATCGGAGTGACCGAAGTCATCGTTGCATTCAGAGACGTATACGGCCAAGAGCCCGACGATAAAACTGTCGAAGAAAAAATTAAAAAAATTCAATGGTATGCCGACGCCTTAATCCGGCCGTTTCATCAAGCGGCCGCTACGGCTTAATTACGTTTAGCCAGATAAAGCAGATACTCTCATGTCCACGATATCTCGCCCTCGACGAAGCCCAATCAGGCTAATTTATTATCATAGGCCTTCTCAAGCTAGCCGTAACACTGGATCAGCATGAAAGACTTCGTTAGGCCTTTACCCAAGAGTTATCCCACATCGCCTAACCCATTTATGTGCTGGGCTTGCCAACGTATATTTTCTGCCTTGGGTTGGCGAATCACTGGAGAATATCCGGTCGTATCCAAGGCCGTTATGGCCATTGCACCCCATACTTCTAACTGGGACTTCGTGATTGGCATGCTGGCGAAATATTCTCTACAACTCAAAATAACAGTTATGGCCAAAAATACTTTGTTCTTTTGGCCACTTGGCATATTGATGCGTGTTCTTGGCTGCTTTCCAATCGACCGGAGCAACGCTGGAAGTTTTGTGACCCAGGGTGCCGCTAATCTGGTGAACGCCAAAGACAAGTCCATTCTAGTGATTGCCCCTGAAGGCACTCGCAGCGAAGTTGACAATTGGAAAACAGGTTTTGTCCGTATTGCGCACGAAGCCCAAGTCCCCATCTTATTAATCGGCTTCGACTATTCGTCGAAAACAATCCACTTCGAAGGGCTTCTTATCACGACGGGCGACGTTGATGCTGATGTAGAAAAGGCGCGCAAAGCCCTGTCGAAACTTACCGGTTTAAACTCTTAAAGTTTGATTCTCAATTCATGATGTTTGCTAGCAAGCTGTAGAATCCTGGCACCGGTAAATAAGCGCCCTAACTCAGCATTGCGCGGTTATTAATAATCGCTTGCCATGCAATTAGCTTTTTCTCAAAATTCATCGCCGCATAAGCGGGGCTAGTGGATGGCAGGCGAAGACAAGGAATCGTTTGCATCTTAGTCGTTAACGACGGAAGCACATAACGCCTAAAAAGTTGCTCTGCCTTTGCCCCGTTAAAATAAATATGTCGAATAGAGGAGTGGCGTTCAAGGAATGATAAAAAGTCATTGGTTTGTATAGAATCCACCGAAATATCGGCGTCTAAACTAGAGGAACGTCGACAGGCTTGCAACACATCCCATAGCGCCACCTGTGACTGCGTCAGGTAAGCCAAACGCCGGGAATAGTTAGCCGATAAATCAAAGGCAAACAACCTCGCCAGAATCGGCCAAAAACTATTGCGCGGATGTGCGTAGTATTGCTGATTTTCTAACGATACTTTACCGGGCATGCTTCCTAGAATAAGCATCGTTGCATTTAACTTGGACACTGAAGAAAACCCTTTAATATCACTCAACGGCATACCTCCATCCAAGTCGAGTCGGTTAAAACCCAATGATTATTCGCCCATTTTTTGCAGACCATCTTCAGAAATCAGCAAACTGAGCCCAAAGTATTCGTGACTACAACGACGCTACCACTTCGGCGGCGCGGTCCACTTCGCTCGGATCAATTGACGTTGGAATTAACAGCACCTCTTCCGCCCCAGTGTCGGCAAATGCTTTTAAACGATCTTTAAATTGCTGTGCTGAACCACGGAAACCTCCGTGAGCGACCATAGCGTCTCTAGAGGCAGGATCTAACCAATTAAAATAGCGGGTTAGATGGGTTTGTATTTGCTCATCTGCATTATCACCTAAAGCGTACCAAAAGGCTGTTTTGAGAACTGGCCGGTCTGCCCGCTCCGCATCAGCCCACGCCTTCTCCGCTTGTTTAAAAGCCTGTTCAGCTTCGGCCGCTTTGCCGCTGACGCTCATACCGCTAATCCCATCGGCCCACTGCGCAGCGCTGGCTAGGCCCTTCGGTCCCATCACGCCCGCTATTATCGCTGGGCCACCATCTTGCACGGGAAAAGGCTCGACCGGTCGCAGCGTGTTGGCAACCACTTTTTCTCCTCGCCACACTCGGCGCAAGGTTTCGACATGCTTTGCCATCACGGCTATTCGTTTGTGCGTTAGATCGACACCAGTAGCGATATAATCTTCTTCTCGCCCTCCAGTTCCTACTCCAACGGTTAATCGGCCGTCACTTAAAACATCTACCGTCGCTAACTGCTTGGCTGTAAGTACTGGGTCGTGCATAGGCAATATTATTACCGTCGTTATCAATTGAACGCTGTTAGTTAGTACAGCGCAGGCACCGAGTGTTGTCATTAGCTCTGGGCTAGGAAAACAAATTCGCTCGCCTAAAGCTAAACTGCTATAAGGGCCCTGATCTATTTTTTGCGCCCACTGCATCAGCACATCGCGAGTCCAGCCTGGCTCGGTCACTGGCAACGTCATTCCAACTTTCATCTGTTTATTCCTCAGCTAGTTTGTCTGGGGTGATGTC
The DNA here is from genome assembly GCA_024280785.1 of Gammaproteobacteria bacterium. Classification (GTDB taxonomy): domain Bacteria; phylum Pseudomonadota; class Gammaproteobacteria; order Pseudomonadales; family UBA7434; genus UBA7434. Next base: position 10,714 of record JAJRPK010000059.1, on the reverse strand, counting down.
TCAACCCCGGTATCAATTAAATTCTGCAAGGTCTTATCACCAAATCGCTCATCAACTGCCGAGCGGATATCGTCAAACAATCGCTTAACCTGCGGCTCGATATGAATAGGTTGTACTGTTTGTCCGTCGATCTGTAACTCCCTGACTTGACTGAGCAACTGGCGCAGAGTGATTTGTTCAGCCGGTTTCTTTGGATAAAATTTTGCTTGCTCTTCTCCTGCTGTAACCAAATATCCTTGCGCTGTTAAAAACACAATCATATCGTCGATAATGTGGGGGGCCACTTTTAGCTCTTTGCCTAGTGAATTTACCCCCCAGGCAGAGAGGCCTTTTTGATAATGTAAGCCCACTAAATACAATATGCTTATAGCTAGCTTTTCTTGACTTTCACCCGACAACTGCATGTTATCTCGTCTAACGAGGATATACTGTGGATTTTGAACATAAAAGGAAACGCTGCCACCAATTAAAAGGACTAGCCAACCGATATACATCCACACCATCAAAATAATTACCGAAGCAAACGCTGAGTAAATCGCGATATTGCTGGCCGAATTAGCAACGAAAGTAGAGACTCCCCAGCCCATCATTTTCCAAATAACGGCTGTGACAAGACCCCCGGTGAAAGCCGGAATAACCTTCACTGAAGTGTTGGGTAAAAACATGTATACAAACGCAAAGCCTAACGACATTATTAAATAGGGAATAAAATCGCTGATAAATCCGACAAAATCCGAGCCGAAGGGGATTGCCTCAATGTACGTTACCGCCGCGTCAGTATTTGTCGAGGTGGTAATAGCTGCGGATAAAAAAATCAACAACGGTCCAACAAAAATAACACTCAGATAATCTCGAAACCGAGCAGACATATTTCTATCGCGCTTAATTTGCCACGTATAGTTGAAGGACCGCTCAATTTTATGCATCATCGAAATAACACTATAAATCAATAAAGCAAAACCGACGGCCCCCAGTACCCCCACCTTAATGTTATCGATAAAACCCATAACATTAGTCACAATCTCAAATCGTTTATCCCCTATATCTTCTAATGCGGATAACAACGCGGGTTCGACTTCATTGTGCAAGCCAAAGCCCTTGAGAACAGAAAAACTTAAGGCTAACAAAGGCACAATAGCTATCACAGTCGTATAGACTAAACTCATCGCCCGTAAACTAAGTTGCCCGTCTTTTAAATCACGAAGCACCGCGTAGACAACTTGTACGACCTGCAACAATAATTTTTCCCACCATGGAATGGCACGCAGATCAGTTCCCCATAGCCATTGTTCAGCACTGCGCAGCGTCGACTGAATAATACTTTCTGTCGCCATTATTTAACCTCTATTTTTGGCGCCTGTAGTTTTTGACGCCTGTAGTTGATATCTAGTTGATATCTAGTTGATACTTGGCTGATATCTTTACTTAGTGCTTGCAGTTAATACCCACGGCTAATATCTCAACCTTAAAAATAATGACCGCGACTCAATCATTGAACGGCAAATGGTAAAACAGCCGTCTATTAGCTGCTAGCTACCAATTGCCAAACGAACCCTTTTGTCAATTATCATTGACCATTCTTTGCATCTGCCGCAAACAAGCTGAGCGCATATACCAATAATGTCAGAGTTTGATCTTTAACCAAGGTAAAACTCAAATGGCTAAGTTCGAAGTATTTTGCTAGAACTATATAAACTGTAATCTTCAGCTAACACCACCCCAGCCAGCGGATTAAACCACAAAACCACCACACTGCCACATACCCCACCGATCCAAAGCCTGCAAATTAGCTATAAATTGCCATACAATTCCAATGCAAACCAATACTCTAAATTAGCGCCATTTATTACCGTCATAAATCATGCGCTATAAGAATAGAGGGTGTATCTGTTAAACTTTTATATTCCAAAGGCCAAAATAGCGCTTCGCTTGAAACTAGACTCGATTGGCCCCATATCCTTACTACCTTTTTTAAAACTAGAGACCGTCTGTGCAAGATTCTTCAGCCAATAATACTAGCAAGCCCTCCGTCTTCGATAGAAACTTAACGTTTCTCGCTAGTGCCAACGTTCAACCTGCGCTGTGTAAATTTGCGCGCGGGATAGAAAAAGAAGGCTTAAGGGTGACTTCATCAGGTCATTTAGCGATGTCTGCTCACCCTGAAAAACTCGGCTCGGCATTAAGTAACCCTTGGCTGACCACCGACTTTAGCGAGGCGCTGCTAGAATTTATAACGCCCGTTTTCGAAAGTGTCGACGATACTCTGAATTTTCTTCAAACAACTCATGCGGTTGCCTATAAACACATGGTTAAGGAAATGATTTGGCCCACTAGCATGCCATGCATATTGCCAAATGACGATCAAATCCCGTTGGCTCAATACGGCAGTTCAAACGTGGCGCAAATGAAAACAGCCTACCGCCGTGGACTAGGCCATCGCTATGGCCGTTCGATGCAAACAGTGGCAGGTATTCATTACAATTTTTCGTTTCCTCAAGAATTCTGGCAGTCTGCTTATGACCACGCTAAGGCAAATAACCTTAGCTCCCATACCAATTTACAGTTATATATTAATGAGCGCTACTTCGACCTAATTAGAAACTTCAGGCGCAATTACTGGTTACTTATCTATTTGTTCGGCTCAGCGCCCAGTGTCGACCAATCTTTTGTAACAGGAAGAGAGCACAATTTAGTATCGCTGGGCCAACAAGATTTATATTTACCGATGGCCACTTCATTACGAATGGGCGATTTGGGCTATCAAAGCTCTGCACAACAATCACTCTTTGTTTGCTATAACCAACTCGACACTTATGTAGAAACATTGCTCCACGCAATGGATACGCCCTACCCCGACTATAAAAGCATCGGACTTGAAAAAGACGGCGTATACCAACAGCTATCGACTTCGCTGCTACAAATAGAGAACGAATTTTATTCGGCCATACGCCCCAAGCGTGTTGCTCTGAATGGAGAAAACCCGCTCAGCGCCATTGCCAACAGGGGCATTGAGTACCTGGAGGTCCGATGCATGGACATAGATCCATTCTCTCCGTTAGGAATCGATGCAGAAACTATCCGCTTTCTCGACACATTTTTGCTCTATTGCCTGACCAAAGAAAGCCCACTCTGCGATGAAGAAGAATTCCGTTTGATTGGTGAAAATCAGTCCCGTATAGTCAGCCGAGGTCGTGATCCTGAATTAAAGATTTACTGCGGTAAATCCGAGATCCCCATGCGTGATTGCGCGACAGGCCTATTAAGTGACATAGCCAAGATCGCCAAACAAATGGATTTTGCTCACCAATCAAACGATTACAGTCGCAGTAACGAGCTGCAGCTGCAAAAAGTTAACGATGCGTCATTGACGCCCTCCGCGAAAATACTTAGCGCCATGGCGGATAATAACGAGTCGCACATTTCGTTTACTCTGAACAAATCCGAGCAGTACCGCCAACTATTTCAAGAAAGCGCTACCGATACCAAGCTCGAAAATGAATTAATGTTAGCGGTCGACGAATCGATTACTCAGCAGGCAGAACTTGAACGAGATACTTCAGTTAGCTTTAGTGATTATTTAAAAACACAATTCGAACAATATCATTAAATTTTTAGGCCTTAACCGTATGTCTCTTTTTTCTTTTCAATTGCGGTGAACTACTTAGCCCACTTTCATTTAGCGGGAAATAATGAGGGGCTCATTGTCGGCGCCTTTCTTGGCGATTTCATTAAAGGCCCACTAACAATAAATCCACCCTCGCAACTTAATTCTCCTGCACCCTTGTCAGCTGATACCGTGCGAGGGATTCAACTTCATCGACGCATAGACCATTATGTAGACCACTTGCCACAACTTGTCGCGTTGGGCAATGAGCTTCCCAAGCCCGCCCGTCGATTTAAAGGTATATTTCTAGATCTTTATTGTGATTGCGCTCTTATCAATCACTGGCAGCAGGTTCACTCTGTCTCACTGACAGAGTTTACTAGCAATATTTTGACCGTACTTGAGCAGCATCGCCATTGCTTTCCCGCCACTGCTGAGAAGTTATATTCCCGCATGGTTCAATATAACTTGCTAAGTAATTACAATAACCGGGATGTGATGGATGCCATACTAGATCGAATCGGTAGAAGGCTTAATAAAGTCGAAGAACTAAAACAAGGCCAGCAAGCCATGTGGGAGTTAAAATCTCAATGGGATAAAAGCTTTCTAGATAATTATTCGCAAATTGTGCAATTTGCGAATAATGAAAAACAAAAGCTGGGCAATAACCGAGCTGACAGTCTGACCGCTAATGGATAATCTACCGAACTTAGCGTTGAACGATAAAACTAGTAAATAAAATATCTTCTAAATAGCTAACATCGTCTTCTTTTACCATGAGAGCATTGATGCTTTCGAAGGCTTTAACCCTCAATGCTTCTTTACCCTGGGCGGTATTAATTGTGTCATTGGTCTGAATAGCAAATAAACCGAGCAAGACATCTTTTATATACGGCATATGGTGTCTGACTGCGACCTCACCTTCGGCGCCTGCGACCCGCAAAGATACCTCTACCTTCATATAACGAAGCCGGCCCGGCTCGCCGTAATTACTCACGAAGGGAGTTTCGATAGCCACGTACGTAGAGACCGGTGATCCCGCATCCTCATCATCTTCGGCAAAAACGACGGATGGCGCCAAGATAAAAACAGCAAATAAAGACATCAATAACGCAAAAGGTTTGATTGTCACTAACTCGATACTCCTTTTTGAATTAAAACTCGTTTGAACCAACGGATACAAAAGAACGGCTATTCCCAATCAGTATAGTAAAGTTCATCAGTGTGTTAAGCCACCGTACTGTCACTCTTATGTAAACAGCGATTAACTGACTAGAAGCAATCCAGTAGTACGAATGGATAATGGCATCTAAGACCGATACTCACTCCAAATCAATCAAGAAACCGCGTTCTCGCTATGTTAGTAAGTACTCACTTTTATAAAGGCGTATGGGACTCAATAATCTCAAATTGCTCTATAGTAATTTTATTTATTTAAAATCATAAGTTATTTATTTAAAACAATAGGTTATGTGGGATTGTTAAAATTTTTGTTAATTGTTGGTGAACTATCAGCTTGAGAAAGATGCATTCCTTTCCTAAGCTGATTAACAGTGTTTACGATTTATCTTCTCACATTAAATATGGGTAGCGATGCCTGAAAAGAAGATGAAATAAAACCGTAACGGCTCGCCACAACTGCCAATTAAATTAACATTGGTCCTAACGTGCGCGAGTCATTACCCATTGACGGTAAACCACTGTTTTATTACAACAACTAATTATTAAAAATGAAGCCAGTATCAACTGGACCCATAGGAATAAACAAATAGGAAACATGTGATGTTAGAGAACTGTAAATCGGTAAAAGAGCGTTGGGGTGGTGTCAGTAAAATATTGGACGGATGGTTGCAGCAACGGCAAGAACTCATCGTTGAGTTTTGCACGGTTAGCGGAGTTCACGATTCGACCTCAGCACTTGCACTAGACACAGAAGAAGGCTTGCGCCACTTTTGTGAGCTAATGGTTGACTATATCTCAGCTGGCCACTTTGAAGTATACGATCACCTAATTCAGGAGGCCGAAGAATTTAATGATGGCAGTGGCATGGAAGTCGCTCGTTGCATCTACCCTCAAATCAGCAAAACTACTGAGTTGGTCTTAGCCTTTAACGACCGTTTCGATGCCCTGCTCAACGGCGACTCTCCATCTTCAAATTTAGCGCGTGAATTATCCGGCTTGGGTGAAACTTTAGTTTCGCGATTTGACTTGGAAGACCAGCTAATTGAAAACCTGCATTATGCGCACCGCGACCTGATTGTTAGTGCTTAATCAATATTAGTGCTTAATCAAAGACGGGCACGAAGAGTTTGAAAAAAATGGCGCACGACAGTTAATAGCCGTCGTGCGTTTAATGTTTAATATAGCCTGGAACGATCTGCCTACTCTATTGATCATCGATAGCGGCCCACAGCCTCTTGGGTGCTCGAATTCACAGTTGTTTTCTATTTTTTGAAATAGTGCCGGTTTCCATCCCTCCTCAGGTGTCGGCGCTACTTCTTTTCTCTAACAGCTTCTTCTTTACAGCTGTCTTGACCCTATTCTTACACGCCGCCGCAGAAACACTCTGGCAACTCCTGTAAATATGCGCTACCTTGCGTCAACTCCTAGGGTTTTTTACGTTTAAGAACCTGAATGATATTTGTACCCATTATGTGAGTACCCGCTATATGGTTTTTCCTATTCATCCTCTTACGACTTACAACACCCCAGTACCCAGAGTGCTAACCGCTCTGTTAATTTTTCTTCTAACTTCCTGTGGCGGCACGGCCCCTACAGTAAGTGTTGAATATGCCGTTCAGGGTTTATACGCCGCCGAACTAAGCCCTGGCGCTCAAATGGGGATAATAGGCTCGATCAATCACGGCGGTAGCTTATGGCAAGTAATAAACAACGAGAGGCTATTTAACTGGAACCACAAAAAAGGTGAGTTCTCCCACATAATTGCGGCTGACTTCTCAGTGGAGCTCGATTATGCCATCACTGCTTCACCGCAAACCATGGTGCTATGGAATGCCAAGACAGGCGAAGGCCTAAGCTACTGGACGGCTCCGAGTGAAATACTGGATATCAGTCTATTACCTCAAGGCAACTTAGCCCTGCTAGGGCTAAGTGATCATAGCGCAGCACTTTTTGACGTTAGAAACGGGGGTGTCAAACAAGTTTTTTATCACAATGGCCGAGTTACATCCGTCGATATTCATAGCGAAAAAGGTATCGTACTGACGGGCTCAGAAGATTATTCAGCCATCTTGTGGGACCTGCAAAATGCCACGCCTTTGCAAAAATGGGAACATAACGATGAAGTCCAGTTGGTGAAATTATCGCCCGACGGAACACTTGCATTCACGATGGCAAAATACGATAAGGCAGCAATTTGGGATACGGCAACTGGGCAGTCAAAGGGGACCATTCCCCTCACTGCAACGGCAGCCCGGAGAGGGTTGGTGTTCACTGCCGCGGTATTTTCTGCAGATTCACGTTACCTGCTCACAGGCACATCCAGTAGAATTGTTCAATTGTGGCAACTGGATACGTTAACTGAAATCAAAAAATGGAAAATGCCCAAGCGTAACCCCGTCGCTCCCACTAGCGCCGCAGTGCTTGCACTCGCTTTTGGCAATAACGGAAAATACTACGCGATTACCTCAGACGGCTTTTCACATACATTGGAGTAATTTTGCTCAAAAAAGTTAGCCGTAAAAAAGCCCTTTCATCTTAAGGAATCAAACTTAAGATGAAAGGGCCGGAATGCGCTCTTCGTCATTAATTAGCTCTAAACTCGTTAGTGGCCGGTAACTACTATTGCCAAGCAACTTACTGAAACTGACGAGCGGAAACTGACTTCGACTTAGTCTTCCGTTTCTGGCTCGGACTCTTGGCCTTGAATACCGATCAGCTCAACGTCAAATACGAGCGCTGAATTAGGCCCTATTAAGTTGCCGGCACCACTTTCACCATAAGCCAAGCCAGGTGGTATTACCAATTGCCACTTGGAGCCGACCGACATTAACTGTAGCGCCTCAGTCCAGCCAGCAATAACACCCTGCACCGGAAAGGTAGCGGGATTATCGCGTTCATAAGAACTATCAAAGATATTGCCATCCACTAATCGTCCCTCGTAGTGAACGATAACGGTATCGCTAGCCACAGGAACCGCGCCGCCTCCCTCATTGATTACTTTATACTGCAAGCCACTTTCTGTTGTAGTGACCCCTTCTAGCTCTGCATTGCTAGCAAGAAATTCTTCTGCCTTAACTAGCCGTTCAGCCAGTACTCCCTGCTGTTCCTCTATAGCGACTTGTTGCATTTTTTGTTGCAACGCCATTAAAACCGCCTGCATATCGGTTTCGGTCATTTTCTGTTCGCCATCCATTGCGTCATAAAAGCCCGCATTAAAATAGCTGGAATCAATTTCTATTTTTGCGCTCTTTAAGCTGCCACCCATGTTCTGGCCTAACGAATAGCTCTCCTTCTGGGCCTCCGACTCTGGAACCCCGGAAGCACGCTGTAATCCATCAGATTGCTGGTTACAGCCGACCAAAATGGTTGTTACGGCAGCTATTGCTATGCCTATCTTTAACTTATTCATTAATCTTTCCTATTTAATCGTGAGCCAGCGGAGAAAACCGCCAAGATTATCGTTTGTGCCGCCGGTTGTCGAGCGGTAAACAAGATTGAAGTGAGGCATTCATCGCTATAAACTGATATTTTATAGGTAAAGTATCAGTTTATTGATAATAAATAAAGTGGTGCCGTTTATTCTGCCCGCACCTGGCCTCTAGCAACTTTTAATTGCTCCAGTAACTCGGGCAAATTTTGCATAACCTCGGCCGCATTAGAGAAATCTCCACGAGCCATTGCTTCAACATCGCCCAGACTTGCCGAAGATGAGCCATTACTCGCTTCTGGAAATGGAGCCTCGTCTAGCAGAATGGAACGGCCTTTATTGCCGCTACGCGATGCCGGTTTGACTGGTGCCAAGCCACTTCGTACAAAACGCTCAGCCGGAATTTCCAAACCATCCTGCGGTACAAGCATTGGTGCTGCCCCCTGAATAGGAGTATCACTATAATGCAATACCCCGCTTTCATCAGTCCATGTATAGATCTCTACGCCCGCTCCAACCGTTCCCACCAACCCTTCAACCCCTAACTCAGCTCCAGTAGAAACAACTGTGTCTGAAACAGAACTCGATGCTCCGACTACTAACGCAATCAGATCATGAGGAATCCAGTCATCCAACGTCATTATGGGCTCACCATCAGGGCCTCGCATCAGCATCGGTGCGATTACAGCGAAGATCAGGAAAAATAATAATAACTTGAATCCGAGTATTTTCATTGATCATTCCTCCGTTGAAACCTGGCTTTATAGCGGTTAATAGCTTACCCGCTTGGGCGACCGCTATCAGTTAAACTTATTTGACTCACTAAAGCTTAGCCCCACTCTGGGTATATAGACGACTATATAGGTGGATAAATTCACTTGTCCCTTGTTACTTGTTACTTGCCCCTAAGCCATTTTAGCTATGTCGGCCGATGTAGCTAAAAGGTTTCTACGGCGGAAGAGAACACTGCGTCAACAAACACTCTCGCCGCTTTCTCAATAGCAAGATCTGACAATGCCTGAAAGCGTCTAAGATAACACTCGACATTGGCTTTGACCGAGCCCTCGATATCCGAAAAACTATCTACCCATACGCTCGCCGCCGTTGAGGATCCAACTCCGCTAACATCCAAGCTGTCAACAGACCCATTAATTAGTGCCGCATTTATCCACCTGGATTCTTTCGCTAAGCTCGACAAACGCCCTAACGCCACTCTCTCCGCCGATAGTTCTGCCTGTTGAACCTTGTCGCCTAATGCCCTCATTGCCTCCCCAATTCCTGCTTCTATTAAAAGAGCTTCAGGCGCTAAAGCTTCACGCCGAATACTGCGCAGTGGAACAGTCACTTGCTGCTGCCAACCATTGATGGCGGTAATCAGCACGTCCAGATCATCTTCGGGAAGAGTAAATTCACAACGACCCAGCCAAACAACCGCCAGCAATAAGCAGACATCAACACCAGCGCTATCCTGTAATGCCAGACAGTTTTGCTTAACCGAATCGTGCTGGTACAGTTGAACGGCAAACGTCCACAGATCAGTCATGAGGTTTCTTCGTTATAAAAAATCATAAGCTCCACACATAAGCTCCACATATTGAACTAAACCGGCATCAGACTTTCAAATTGCTGGTTTTTCGCGTACAGTTTTTGGCCGATACAAAAATGACCTTTTGGAATAAGGCCGCTCTCAGTGTCAGCTTGTAATAAACGTCCTGCACGCTGATAGTTTCCCATCCACACTCACACATTACGTATAGAGAATAACGACATGTTAAACGAGGTTAAAGACTATTACGGCAAAATCCTCAATGGCTCGAGTGATCTGCAGACCGATGCCTGCTGCACGCTAGAAGAACCACCCACTCATATCAAAACTATTTTGGCGCAAATTCACGACGAAGTCATGATGCGCTATTACGGCTGCGGCCTAGTCGCACCCGAATCCCTTAAGGGCCTTCGTATTCTCGATTTAGGCAGCGGATCAGGCCGTGATGTTTACGCGCTATCAGCCATGGTCGGCGCCGATGGCTATGTAGTTGGTGTTGATATGACCGATGAACAACTCGCTGTCGCCAACCAATATATTGACTACCATACAGAGAAATTCAGCTACTCAAAGCCCAATGTAGAATTTCGTAAAGGTTATATTGAAAAGCTCGACGAGCTAGGCTTTGCCGATAATAGTTTCGATTTAATTATTTCCAATTGCGTCATTAATTTATCGACTGACAAAAATGCCGTTTTACAGCAAGCCTATCGACTGTTAAAACCTGGCGGTGAAATGTACTTTTCAGATGTATACGCCGACAGACGCATACCCAAAGTGTTAGCCGACAACTCTCTATTGTATGGCGAATGTTTAAGCGGCGCCCTTTATTGGAACGATTTTATACAACTGGCAACCAGCAATGGCTTTCACGACCCTCGTCTGGTTGAAGACCGCCCCCTTGGGATTGACAGCGACGAAATAGAAAAACTCATTGGCCATATCAACTTCTACT
>JAJRPK010000058.1 GCA_024280785.1 Gammaproteobacteria bacterium | reverse complement strand
TTTCGTGCATTCCCAGTGAACCATATTTCTTAGCTTTGAAGCCACAGGCTTCTATGAGCCATCCAGCAGGAATCTTATATCGCTTTTTACTTGAGCCCGCGTGTTCTGTTATATAGTAAGGAGCTCTGGGGTTCGCGGAAAAAAAAGAATCAAATGCTGTTTGATCGACCTCTACATTCTTAAAAAAGCTCCCCACATTGGGTAGAACATCAGGGTCGGGAAGTTTTTCCCGGCGAATTTTTATAACGGCTTCGACGATGGCTTTTGCGGTTATCGAAAGTGGTTTATTATTCAAGAATACTGATTTTAACGATGGATAACTTAACTCTGCCGAAAAGTTTTTACTTAATCTAAAAATTACCGCAGTAATTAAAATATTAGCGGCTAACTGAGACTTAAAAATACTGTCTCGATAACTAAATAAACAATCCTCAGCTGAAATTTCTTGTTCGGTAACAGAATTACCGTTGTCACAACTAGCTAAATCGAAATATCTAACACGCTCTATATAAGTACCAACTTCTCGGCCATAGGCACCAATGTTTTGAATCGGGGCGGCACCTACACGACCGGGAATAAGAGCAAGATTTTCCAAGCCATACCATCCACGTTTAATGCTAGCAACAACCCAATTATGCCAATTTTCTCCGGCGGCTACTTCTACTAGTACATCATTACTGGACTCTTCTAGCACACGTATACCCTTGATTGCTACGTCCAGTACAAGCGTAGAGCTTAAGTCGCCAAGTAGTACGTTACTTCCATCACCGATAGGAAATATATCCATTGAATGTGTTTTAGCGAAATCAATGGCTACAGCCACGTCGGAAAGCCGGGAAATCCTTATATAGGCATCGGCGATGGCTGCGATCTTTAGCGTATTACGCGAGCTTAAATCAAATTGACGTAAAATTTTTGATCCTTTGGATGTAGCCAACTTGTTCGCTTGCCTCGTAGTTTTAGTGGTGAAGAATAGTCTGTAGACTTGCTTGTCATAAGGATGATGTTCTTACAGGCTAAGGCTTTATTTCAACGCTGTTTTTAAGTTTATTCAACAGTGCTATCGACGCAGATTCAACTAAATCTATGACATTATCAAATCCATTTACTCCCCCGTAATAAGGGTCCGGTACTTCACTTACTACGAGGTTATTAGCGACAGGTAAAAATAGCTCAATCTGCCCGTTAAAACTTGCCGGGCACAGATCTTGTATATCGACAAGGTTGGCATTGTCCATAGCGTAAATATATTCAAATCGATCAAAGTCATCGGCACAAATTTGTCGAGCTCGTAACGCGCTAAGATCATAACCTCGAGCTAACGCTGTTGCCGCCGAGCGATTGTCGGGAGACTGCCCTATATGCCAATCTCCTGTTCCGCAGGAATCGATGTTAAAGGAACTCGAAAGCCCCGCATTGTTTACCAGCAGTTGAAAAACACCGTGCGCTGTAGGTGAACGGCAAATATTACCAAGGCAACCAAAGAGCACCGATATTTTATTGTCAGAATTATGTGCTGGATGGTTGTGGGTATTCATACGATATTTATACTGTCATTGTTGATCAAAGTGGAGGCGGACTCGCGCTAAGTCTTCAGCCGTGTCTACCCCGGCGGGCATATTAACGCTTGCTTCGGCACAGCGAATAGAAACTCCATTTTCTAACACCCTTAGTTGTTCGAGTGATTCTGCGCATTCCAGTCTGGACATCGGCCAATCAACAAATTGATTTAGCACCTCGACCCTATAGGCGTAGATACCAATATGACGAAACCACTGTATCCCTTCAGTAAGCGCTTTTGCCATAGCTTGCTCTTTTTGTTGCTCATCCATTTCGTCTGTTAGCGGAGCCCAGCCCCGCTGCCAAGGGATCGGCGCTCGTGAAAAGTACAGCGCAAAGCCCTGAGTATTTCTAACAACTTTTACGGCATTCGGATCGAATAATGTATCCGCATCTGTTATAGGTTCACACAGTGTGGCCATGCCAGCCTTAAGCGTATTCCTCTGTTTATCGCCAGTTCCTTTGGCATAACCTCTATTATTTTTTACCTCGCAATCAGCAAGTAGTAATTCAGCGACTTGGTCAATGGCGGCGGGAGGAATAAGTGGCTCATCCCCCTGAACATTAACAATAACATGGTCGTCAGCATACGATTTTTCTTGCACAACTTGTTGCAACCGATCAGTGCCAGACTGATGAGATGATCGTGTCATAACAAACTGCCCACCGAAATCTCTAACGGCATCGGCGATTCTCTTATCATCCGTCGCGACCAATACCTCTTTTGCCGAACTTTTACTTGCCTGCTCATAAACTCGTTGAATCATTGGTTTTCCGGCAATTTCCTTCAGTGCTTTGCCAGGTAATCGCTCTGAACTGTAGCGTGAAGGTATAATAATCGTATACGGCAAGTTAGCATCCTGTATTCGGTTGTGACGTTGAACTCAATTAATTTGCATTTAGTAAGCGTTGCAACAGAGCAAAGAAATTATCATCGATGTTAGCCTCAATATCGACGGCATATAATGGCATGTTTATGTCATTAGCAAAGCTTTGACATTTGACAGCATCTTTAGCGGTCATCACTATGGCCGCTTTTTTGTGCTCTGTTTCGGAAAATTGTAAGTCCAATAAGCTATAAGCATGATGGTCAGGAAACGCGTGGGTAATCATAGTAACATCTGTCAAGTAAGATGAAATTGACTTCTCAACGAATTTAAAAAAACGTTTCGGATGCCCAATACCTGCAATGACATGAACAATGTCGTGGTGAATAAAAAGCTGTTCCAAATTATTGATTTCACGTTTAGCTAGATTCTGTTTTCCGTAGAAATCATTTGTTTCTGATTTTTTCTTTAACCATCTTAGCGATAATTCTTTTATCTCCATTGTAAAGCACGGTAACTCGTTGAATTTCTCTGAAATTAGCGTGTCATTCAATTCGCCCAATTCGCCCAATTCGCCCGATTCGCCCGATTCGCCGTTAACTATAATAGCATCGACACTCGCCAGGCGTTCAATCGGTTCTCGAAGAGGTCCCGCCGGTAATAAGCGCTGATTTCCAAAACCTCGCTGTCCATCAATTAACGCCAACTCTATATGGCGAGGCAATTTGTAGTGTTGCAAGCCATCATCGCATAATATAACGTCAAAGCTCTGTTTTTCACAGAGCACATGTAAACCCTCTAGACGGTTCGGGCATACAATTAATGGTATAGAAGTGTTCGTTGACATGTTAACGTCGCGAGTATCACTATCCATTACCGCCAAGGCCCGAGAAATCATAACCGGCTCGTCACCTACCCAGCGGGGGTCACTTTCTGGCGTAACTCTTTGGGCGCGACGGCTATGCTTGAGGTAGCTACCACCATGGCCACGACTTAAAATCCCAACCCGCTGTCCGTTAGCTTGAAATCGTTTAGCCAAGGCGATGAGCAATGGGGTTTTCCCCGTTCCGCCAACAGATATATTACCGACAACTACGATTTTTGCGTCGTCAATACCGAGCTGATCCAAGCGCGGTGCCAGGGCTTTTTCACGGCGCATATTGCGCAGGCTAAGCTGCCGAAAAAGAATAGCAAGAGGCGACAAAAGTACGCCCCATAGCCGAGCGCTCCAACTACGGGAATACCAAAGATCGAGTACAATCGATTCAATAATGTTATTCAACGCTTATTCACTTCGATGCGGTAAGAAAACAGAGAAAAGTTTATTCCTCTTTTGCTTGGGTAGTAATATTCATTTGGACAAAACCCAATGCACCGGCTACGTCGATAATCCTAACAACAGATTGATAAGGAGCATCGGCATCTGCCGTAATGGTCAATGGCATAGCAAAATTATTTTCAGATAAATTTTTGAGCGCACTCGCTAAAGTCTCTTCGTCACTATCAACCAGCGATCGGCCTGAAATTCTGTAAAAGCCGTTCATATCTATAAGAACTTCTAACGCGGCCACGTCTTGATTGCTTATAACAGTATTAGTTGCTGTTGGTAGATTAATACTGAGATGGGTTTCTTTAACAAAACTGGTCGATACCATAAAAAATATCAATAATAAAAAAACAACATCAATGAGTGGCGTAATGTTAACGTCAATTTCGTTTTTCTTTGCTCGCTTAAACTGCACGGTGAAAAGTCCTCGTATCACCCGCCAATTCAATTAATATTAAAACCAATGAGTGAAGGCCGAAATGCAAAAGGTCGCTAACACTAATTTGGCAATCGGTTAAATTCCTGCTATTTAATTCGATAATTTAACACCTCTTTCACTGTGAAGAGCATCGACCAGTTTGGTAGTCTCTTGTTCCATCGTTACAACGACAGTCTCGATTTTTCTAAGAAAATATCGATGCATAATTAATGCAGGAATCGCAACGGACAGACCAGACGCCGTTGTAATAAGAGCCTCGGAAATACCCCCTGCAAGTAGAGCAGCATTACCAGCGCCGTGAATCATAATATCCGAAAATACAGTGATCATACCCACCACGGTACCTAACAATCCAAGTAATGGAGTGATCGAAGCTATTGTCCCTAACGTATTGAGATAACGTTCCATATCATGGATAACATAGCTAGCCGCCTCTTCAATACTTTCTTTCATTATGTCACGACCCGCTCGGGAATTACTTAAGCCTGCTGCTAAGATAAAACCGAGCGCTGATTCACGACGTATTAGATTAATAGCGTCGCTATTTAACGTTCCAGCTTGCAGGGAATTCCAGACTTCACCGAGCAAGTGATTGGGTGCTAGACGAGCCCGGTTTAATGTCCAAAGGCGTTCGAGACTGATCGCAACAGCAATCACCGAACATAAGATGATGGGAATCATCAGCCATCCACCCGCTTTGACTAATTCCAGCACAAACGATACTCCTCGTGAGCGAGATAAATTATATAAATAGTGGACTCTAGCGCAAAAAATGGTGGTTTAACAATGGCTTCTTTCACAAATACTGGGGTTTCTTATTATCAATTCTAGGCTACGGCTGTTGGAAAAAGCGGCTGTGTAGACCAGATAATCCGGGAGTGAAGACGGCTTAAAGACATGGGCATAAAAAGACGCCCTAAAATCGGTACATCAGGCCAACATTGGCCTGTGTCTGACCGTAGACGTCGGATTTTACCCGTAAAGTACAACCACCATTACAAAATGCTGAAGCACTGCCATTGAAAAACGTAGGGATCCAGCGGAGCTCAAACCTTAATAGCAGGTTTTCGTTAATTGCATAATTGCTTCCCGTAGCCAGCTGTGCAGAAAGTCTTGTGACGTTCTTAAGGCTACGGTCATCGGGTGAAAAATAAGCCGCCCCAATTCCGGCAAGAATAAACGGTTCCCAATTTCCGTTTGGGTAGTAATTCATTGCCGTAAAGTGCAAATGGCTAACATCGATTCCAGTGGTGCTTAGTACAGCGTTGGAATCAAAATCAGTTTGATGATGACTGAGATAAAAGCCTATACGCTGCTCGGTATTTTCTCGAAAAATAAAATCGACAGCAAAGGCAAAACTTGTACCCTTTTCTAGTTCCACATCTTTCTTATCATCGGGTTCAGGGTTTGACGACGTGGATGTTGTAGCCGTAGACACTTCTAAATCGGTGTTAAATTGATAGCCTGCTAACAGTGTAAAATCGACCGCAAAAGCGGGAGCGCTTAAAAATAACTGTGAAAGAAGAACGATCTTGATAAATGATGTTTGTTTACTCACAAGTTCTGACTCATATATTGATTTGATAAAATTAATAGTAAAGCATACTTATAGAGCTTCATCACACACGTCTGCGTTATCTGCCCATTCCCAAAAATGTGTAGGTTTGTAGCGGGAACAGAGCGGGCCGCGCCAAGCTCCATCGATGTATTGGAATTGTACCGCACCGAGTTGGCTGGAACGGTATAAATGTATAGCGGCGTTGGCATATCGATTTACTACTTTTTTGTGTGGGTGTCGATAACGGTTATTATGCCCTACTGAAACTAACGCAAACAACGGATCGACAAGCTGTAAAAAACTTAGGCTAGAGGATGAATTGCTGCCGTGATGCGGTACCACAAGCATATCAGCGGATAATAATGCTGAAGATGTTTTAATAAGGCGCCGCTCAATTCTTGAACCAATATCTCCTGTTATCAATATCTGTGCTCGATTTCCCAGAGCGACAGCGCCGTCAACGATTAAACTTTTGACTCTGAGCACACAGGATTGATCATTTTCATTAGTTGAAACAGAGTCTAGCGGTGGACTCAAAAATTGAAACGATACGCCATCTCTAACCCAGACTTGCCCTGCCCTACATGTCAACGATTCGTCGACCCCAAGTCTATTCGCTCTACCGCCGAGCATCCACTGTTCAACCGAAATATTGTCGCTAATATATTGTGCTCCCCCTATATGATCACTGTCTCCGTGGCTGACTACCACAGTATTCAATTGTGAAATGCCTTGTAGGCGTAGATATGGAGCTATTATCGCCTTTCCTGCGTTTAATTGACTCGAAAATGCAGGCCCTGTGTCAAATAAAAGATCATAGCTTTTAGTGCTGATTAGTAAAGCAGAGCCTTGTCCAACATCTAACTGGGTGAGAACGAAATCCCCGTTTTTTAGTGGTACAGCAGGTTTTTTTTGAAAAAACTTAGCGGGGTC
>JAJRPK010000057.1 GCA_024280785.1 Gammaproteobacteria bacterium | reverse complement strand
TGCAGTGACAATATCGGGTGACACGGTCACTGGTGGTAACCATACCAATCGGGCGGTTGCAGTTTTTGTCCGTAGTGGGACAGGGATGGCGGCTAGTTGGAGCGAGCAAGCCAGACTTTTACCACAAGACACCACTAATACAGGCCATTTTGGCGAGCAGCTGGTATTGGATGGCGACCGCTTGTTAATAAGCGCTGCGCAATCTTCGGACAATGGGCCATATTCTGGTGCAGCGTATTTGTATACACGGGCTGGTGTTAGCTGGACCGAGCGAACCAAATTTTTGTCCAATAGTGGTGAGACTTTTGACTTTTTTGGCACGGTTGGTTTGTCGGGGGATTGGGCATTATTCGGTGCTTTAAGTGATGATGATGCCGCGCTTGGTGCAGGTAGTATGTATTTTCTTGATTTGGATCTGGATGATGACACATTGCTCAACGTAGACGACGATGATATGGACGGTGATGGGTTGCTTGACGCCTATGAAGTCTTGCATGGTTTTAATCACTTTGTCGGCGGTGATGGTATTTTGGATAGCGACAACGATGGTTTGACTAACTTGCAAGAGCAGGCGTTGGGCACTAACCCATTGTTGGCGGATACCGATCAGGACGGTTACCAGGACGGTTACGAAGTTGATTCAGGTACAGATCCGTTAGATGCAAATGATTTTCCGGCATTTAATGTGCCAGTGATGCCGATCGTTGTGCAATGGCTGGTGTTTTTGCTGTTGGCGGGTATTGCGCGGGGGCGTTTTAATCGGCGAGTATTGCAGTCAGCCAAATGCTGAATGTTGAATCGTTTCGGGTTTCAAAGGGTCAGTGTACTTGATCCCGCTTGAAACACAGTCGTCGAAGACTTAAACTTTCGACTTCACGCAAGGATTGCATAAGGAGAGATTAATGCCACGGAGGCCCCGCGTTGTCGTTCCCGGACAACCTATTCATATTATTCAACGCGGTATCAACCGCGAGCCTATCTTTTTTGCCAATGACGATTATTGGCGGTACCTTCACGATTTAGCATTGTCTGCCAAAGACAATGACTGTGCGGTTTACGCGTATGTTTTAATGACAAATCATGTGCACATCATTGCAACTCCCGTAGAGGAAATGGGCTTGGCAGGCACCTAGCAGTCGCTAGGTAGACGCTATGTTCGATTTATAAACCTGATGTATGGTCGTACCGGTACGCTTTGGGAGGGGTGGTACAAGCCGGGATTAATTGATGCCTAAGATTATTTGTTGGCGTGCTATCGATATGTTGAACTCAATCCCGTTAGAGAAAAGATGGTTGATCACCCGCCGAGGTATCCTTGGTCTAGCTACCATCACAATGCGCGAGGTAAATCCAATAGCTTAGTGACTACGCATGATGTTTATCAAAGATTGGGAAAGACCGATAAGGAACGTTGTCTTACCTACTAGTGGTCTGTTTGAAGGTTACCTCAATGAATCAGTGATCGATCGTATCCTCCAAGGTACACAACGAAAATCGATTATCGGTAACGACAAGTTCCGCTGTATCAATGGGGTCAAAGTAAAAACTGACACGGAGACCGTAAATTTTACTGCATCACCCGCCATTTCGGATCCGGTCTCGTCTGGCCCGAGCGGTCTCATTTTCGATATCGACTTTTTTGGGTTCCTCTCCTTTTGCAGTTTTTGATGCGCGGCTTATCTCTATTAGGCTTAGCGTCTGCGCATCGGCAAGCTTCGTTGCATTTTTCTCTAATGTATCCAGCTCTTCAAAACTGTATACGTCATGCTTCAGCTTTTGTAGTCGGTTCATATTCTCATTCCTTTTTGGCGGGGTTACGTAGGACGATATTTGATGGAGATCTTCCGACTTCTAGCCCCCCAAAGTCGGCATTCCCGTCCCATAGAGTCGGATGCTCCAGCGGTTATAAGTCAATGAAATAAAAGGAGAATGGTGGGCCCGGAAGGATTTGAACCTTCGACCTGCCGATTATGAGTCGGATGCTCTAACCAACTGAGCTACGGGCCCCTGTTTATGCTTGTCTTTTGTTCCGCTGGACTGCGTTGCTGCTCTTCGCTCACTCAGTCACATACTTGATGTATGCTCCTTCAATCGCTCATCGCGCGCCTTGCCAACGAAACAAAATCCTGCACCTAAACTAGCTTAACTAAAATATATAACAACAAAAAACGCGGCGATTATAAACGCCGCGTTTTTAATTTGAAACGAAAATTTTACTCGTCTAAAAAGCTACGCAAGTGATCCGAACGCGAAGGATGACGCAATTTACGCAATGCCTTGGCTTCTATCTGACGAATCCGCTCGCGCGTTACATCAAATTGCTTGCCCACTTCTTCTAGCGTGTGGTCGGTGTTCATCTCAATACCAAAACGCATTCGCAAAACCTTTGCTTCTCTGGCAGTCAAGCTGCCCAGCACGTCGGTAGTCGCATCACGTAAGCTTTGGTCGGTCGCTGAATCAATCGGCGAATCAACAGTGCCGTCTTCGATAAAGTCACCTAAGTGCGAATCTTCGTCATCGCCAATCGGGGTTTCCATCGAAATAGGTTCTTTGGCTATCTTTAAGACTTTGCGGACTTTTTCTTCTGGCATCTCCATGCGCTTGCCTAATTCTTCTGGCGTTGGCTCGCGGCCAATCTCTTGCAGCATCTGGCGTGAGATACGATTTAACTTGTTAATGGTTTCAATCATGTGCACCGGAATACGAATCGTACGGGCCTGGTCTGCAATTGACCGTGTGATTGCCTGACGAATCCACCAAGTTGCATAAGTCGAAAACTTATAACCGCGACGGTACTCGAACTTATCGACGGCCTTCATTAAGCCAATGTTGCCCTCTTGAATCAAATCAAGAAATTGCAATCCACGGTTGGTGTACTTCTTCGCAATAGAAATAACCAGACGTAAGTTCGCTTCGACCATTTCTTTCTTGGCTCGGCGTGCGCGGGCTTCTCCCAGCGACATACGACGGTTAATGTCTTTAATCTCCGATAAGCTTAACTCAACCAATTTTTCAGTCGAAGTGATCTTTCGCTGCGCGCGCTCTATGTCTTCTCTATACATAGCAAGCTTGGCACCCATCGGCTGCTTGTCGTCGTTGATGATTTTTTCGATCCAGCTAAAATCAGTCTCACTGCCGACAAATGCCCTGATAAAATCTTTGCGCGGCACTTTCGACTTGGCCACACACAGGCGCATAATTTCACGCTCTTGCTCGCGAACCCTATACAAGGCATCACGTGGCGAGGTTTTCACCGGGTCTAACACCTTGGGAGTTAACTTAAGAAATTTAAATAGTTCGCCCAGCTCTTCAAGATTTTTAACCGACGAAGCGGCTTCACGACCGTAGCGTTTAATTGAACGATTGGTTTTGGTTAATTGCTCAGAAATTTCACCAAAGCGAGCTCGAGCTTCTTCGGGATCAGGGCCAGTGTCAACCACTTCTTCTTCTTGATTGCCCGCTGCTGCTGCTGCCGTTTTGGCGGCTTGCGCGTCGGCAATTTCTTGAGCCGAAGGGACGGAGTCTGCCGGATTGAGATAGCCGATTAAAACGTCGGAGAGCTTTTTCTCTTCGGCTTCGGTTAGCGCGTACTCGTCCATGATTTTTTGAACGGCATTGGGATAGCAGGCCAGTGCGGCCATCATTTCGCGAACGCCTTCTTCGATACGCTTGGCAATGGCAATTTCGCCTTCGCGAGTTAGCAGTTCAACCGTGCCCATTTCGCGCATGTACATACGTACGGGGTCGGTAGTTCGACCGGCTTCGGTTTCGACCGCAGCCAATGCAGCGGCAGCTTCGGCAGCGGCGATATCGTCGGTAGAGTCGTTTTCTGCGAGCAGCAGTTCATCGGCATCGGGGGCGGTTTCAAACACCTTGATGCCCATGTCGTTAATCATCTGAATGATGTCTTCGACCTGATCGGGATCAGAAATATCTTCGGGTAAGTGGTCGTTGACCTCGGCGTAGGTTAAATAACCTTGTTCTTTACCGCGGGCAATCAAGTCCTTTATGCGAGACTGTTTTTCGTCGGACATGTAGGCATCCTAAAAAGAAAAAACTGACTGAGTCTCTGTATTAGATCAAAGCAAACCGATGAAGTTCGATCTGTTCTAGTACAAATAACAGTCCGTACGGAAATTAGCCCGCCATTATAACTGAAATCTAATAAAGCAGGGGATATTAATGATGATTGGAATAATAAATATAGATTAAAAATCACTCTACGATTCATTTTTTTAGTGTCAGCAGCTCTAAATTAATATACAAAATGTTGAGAAAATAACAGAAAATTATCAAACTTAGAGGCTTACTCCTATAAAAATAGACTATCTCTCCGATATTGTTTTATAAAATCGTGTTTTGATGATATGCGACGAGATATGCAGTTATTTCTTTTTATTTGTGCCGATGGCCTTTAGTTGCTTTCGTTCTTCTTCATTTAGCTCTGATAGTGGTCGACCGTGGAGCTTCGCTAAAAATTGATTCAGTTTTTGCTCGGCTAAACGCTCTTCTATTTTGACCAAAATATCGACCAGCTCTTTTCTGGCGATGCTATCTTGTTTAGGGGGTTCGTGTCGATTGGCGCAGTGGTTCAACGTTGCCCCTTCTTCGGTACCGTGCCAGCGACCTAATAGTGCATGGGTTAAAACGCGACTCTCTTGTGCCCGGATATAGAGAAATAACTTTAGCAATAACCGGGCTTCTGTTGTCTCGATTTCGGCCAGACTTTTTGGCGGGTCGATCTCTTTGGCAAGTTCGGGGTGATGTA
>JAJRPK010000056.1 GCA_024280785.1 Gammaproteobacteria bacterium | reverse complement strand
GGTCAATGTCCAGGGCCGAGGCCAATAGCTCATTGACAGCAATAGAAAACTGGAGGTCGGTAGGCCTGCTCCCCGCACCGGTAAAGCCAGTCGAACTATTGTCATTCAGGTACAAAGATTGCGCCAACTCTGCAATCAACGTCGCATTGTGAGGCTCTTTCTCTAGCAAAGATTTATAGACCTGAATCGCGGGTTTATGTTCTCCAGTCGAACTATGAACCTGAGCTAAGAGGATCTGTAAATCTTTTCGTGATTTAGCCCCAGAGCTATTCGTCAAAAAGTCGGCCAAGCCAAGTAGCTGTTTTTGCCGAGCCGCTACATTGTCGACCTTACCCAGGTTATTGAGATGAGCGGCAATGCTCCAGTCTAAACTTCCTCCTAACGCTAAGCCGGCAGGCAGATACAATAGCAATGCCAATGCAGGAATTAGCAGGACAGAAACGACTAGAATCGCGTGGCTCATCGTGGAATCAGTCAAATCCGTAGCAGTAGTTTGACTAGAATTAGAAGAATTCTCGTCGGCATCTTGTAGCAGTTGCAACTTAGTATCAGCGAGTAAGGTCTCACGAGTTAACTCGTCGATGTCGCCTAAGGCCAAGTATTCATCCAGTTCTGCCACTCTCTCTTGATACAGCTGCAAGTTTTTTCTTTTTCGACTATCTTGTTGCGGCAGTTTTTGGGCTTGCGCGAGCGATTTATGCTTGAGTAAATATAACAACAAGCTTCCGACAATAACGATTACCATTGTACTTACAGCAAGCCACCATTCCATCTCCATCATTGCTGATCCTCCGAGCTTGAATGTAGCAATTCAGTAACACGCCGATCCACGTCTTCAGCTGATTTTCGATCAAAAGTATGTTGATTCTTATCATCATGAAAGCCATCATCAAAGTCTTTGCCGAAATCATTAGCGAACGATCGATTGCGTTTAAGAATTCCAAGTATAATGAATAAGCCGAGAATAATGAGTGCCGCAGGTAACATCCATAGTACGGCGGTTGCAGAGCTCACAGCGGGAGCGTATCGGACAAACTGCCCGTATCTCGTCTCCATATACTTTTCCACTTCGCTGCTGGTGTACCCTTCTTTAACCAGCTGGTAAATTTCGTTTCGAAGGTCGTTGGCAATGGGGGCGTCAGAATCGGCTAAATTTTGATTCTGGCATTTTGGGCAACGCAAGTCTTGAATTAGCTGATAGTACATTTTTCTTTCTAATTCATTTTCAAATTTTAATAGTTCACTTGCAATTTCTACGTTGACTAACGGCTCTGCTGTTAGCAACGAAAGGTTTTTACCCTCGTTCGCCATGCACACACTGGCAAAAAATGAGGCCAGAAAATAAAAAACCATGAGTAATGGATGTTTTTTCATTACCAATTCAAACCCAAAGGCAGCACTTTACTCTCCCAAATATTTTGATTTAACACGCCCACATGGCGATAACGAATCACACCTTTTCTATCTAACACATAGGTTTCGGGTGCGCCGTAAACACCCAAATGTAAACCCAGGATTCCCTCGCTATCGAATAGGTTAAACTGATAGGGGTTTCCCAATCGTTCAAGCCAGCGATTCGCTTCAAGCCGGTCATCTTTATAATTCAACCCGTATACGGTAATTCCTCGCTCTGCCAGCTGATTAAGATAAGCATGCTCAACTCGGCAACTAATACACCATGTCGCCCATACATTGAGTAATGCAGCTTTGCCTACCAGATCATCCCGAGTTTTAACAACAGTATCATCCCCTAAGGTAGTGAGACTGAATTCAGGAACCTTTTTCCCTATTAATGCCGACGGAAGTTCAGACGGATCATACTCTCCTGTTACCATCCGATTTTGCAACAAAAAGAATACCGCGACTAATAAGAAAAATATTAATAAGGGGATAAATAATTTAATTCTATCGTGCATCATATAGTTATATCCGTGACGGACTAGGCAATTAATTGGCTGCGATTAGAAATAAAAACGTTAGTTGGCCGTCGAGCTCAGTAATTTTTAGTTCAATTGTTTTCATTCGTCGGGTTAAGCGCGAGCACATCAACGCTTGCTGTAGCCGACGCGGCAGAATTTACCGACTCCAAAGTTTTTGGCTTAGACGAAAGTAAAGCTTTACGATACCGTTTATCGGCAACTGCTATCACCCCCCCCAGCGCCATAAACAGCGTGCCTAACCAAATGCAACGAACAAAAGGTTTAACATGGATTCTCATGGCCCAAACCCCATCATCCAATTGCTCGCCCAACGCTACGTAAAGATCTCGAGTTAAACGTGGATCGATAGCAGCCTCGGTCATGACATTTTTTGTAGCGTAATACAGGCGCTTTTCAGGCAAGAGTACGGCGATAGTTTTGTCGCTCGAACCTGCGGCCTCGGCCATATAAACATTAATGGTTGCCTGCGTGCTGCGGTAGTTTGCACCTTCAATCCCTCGAATATCTACTAATTGATAGCGGTAACTGCCTAAAGAAATCGATTGGCCAACCTCCATCCGAACATCTCGCTGCTCTGAATAAACAGAGGTTAAACCAATCCCAAGCGCTGTAATGGCAATCCCGAAATGGGCAATGCACATACCCCAATAGCTGGGTGCCAGTCGCTTCATTCCGGATATTATTCCTTCCTGATGGCTAGATTTTAGAATTAAATGAATACCCGTTGTAACCGTTATCCAGGTCGATAATGCAATTGTTAAAGCGGCGGCCCAGCTAAAATCATGATCGTAGTGGCTGGACATGTAAATGGTCCCGATAACTGAAAATAGAATAGCCGCTGATAACGAAAAAACCCAGGGTCTGATTTGAACGGAACTTATGCGTGTTTGTTTCCAATGAATATAAGGGGCGATCCCCATCAATATTAGAACCGGAATCATTATCGGTATAAACATCGAATTAAAATAGGGAGGCCCGACGGAATAACTCCCCGCGTTGAGCGCCTTCATGAACAATGGAAATAAAGTACCTAGTAAAACGGTAGCCAGCGCAACAGTAAGCAATGCATTGTTGGCAAGTAATAATGTTTCACGCGATATGCCGTTGAAACGCACAGCGGACCGCATTGCGGGTGCTTTTAACGCGTATAGTAACAACGAACTGCCAATGACAATTACCAGTAATGCCAAGATAAATATACCTCGGGTCGGATCGCTGGCAAACGCATGCACCGATACTAATATCCCCGATCGAACTAAGAAAGTCCCCAGTAAACTCAGAGAAAAAGCCAAGATAGCTAACAATAATGTCCAGCTGCGAAAAACTCCTCGCTTTTCGGTGGCGGCCAGCGAATGAACCAAAGCGGTCCCTGCTAACCAGGGCATAAACGACGCATTTTCGACGGGATCCCAAAACCACCAGCCACCCCAGCCCAGTTCGTAGTACGCCCACCAACTTCCCAGAGCAATACCAACGGTTAAAAATGCCCACGCAATATTAGTCCACGGTCTTGACCACCTGGCCCAGGCAGCATCGAGCTTTTCTGTCATCAGTGCCGTTATCGCAAAAGCAAAGGCGACAGCAAAACCTACGTAACCAATATATAGCATTGGTGGGTGAATAATTAAGCCTATGTCTTGCAACAAAGGATTTAAATCTCTACCTTCGGCGACAGGATTTAGCAACAACCTTTCAAACGGATTTGAGGTAAAAATAACAAAGGCTAGAAAGCCAAGACTGATCATGCCTAACACTGACAATACACGAGCTCGTATATCGTCGGGTAGCTGCCGACTGAAACACGCAACAGCCAACGTCCAGGACGATAAAATAAAGACCCACAAAAGTAGAGAGCCTTCGTGGTTTCCCCACAGAGCGCTAAATTTAAAATAACCAGGCAACTTAGAATTAGAGTGCATAGCCACTAATTTAACGCTAAAGTCATCCGTTAGAAAAGCCGATGACAAACAACAAAAAGATATCAATAGGAACAGCCACTGCCCAGCAGCCATAATCGGCGCGGCATTCATCCACAATCTATTACCCCTGACCGCGCCTAACAACGGGATCGTTGCTAGCATTAACGCAATAGGCAAGCACAGTAGTAATGCAAAATGTCCGATTTCTGGTATCAATGTATTATCTCGATGGTTAATTCCTGGGTGGGTACTATCTTTGTGGGCACTACCCGGTTAAATTAATTAGCTCGCAGCACGTTGATTAGTTGTAATTACTTTGTTCATTAGCGCCTTCAGTAAATGGAATTAATATTGGTTCATTAGTTAATTCGGAATTCCGTTCTATTGTGGCAGAATTAATTTTTTTCTTGGCTTTTAATGATTCGGCTACTTCAGGAGGCATATAATTTTCGTCGTGTTTAGCCAGCACCTGTTCAGCAATAAAAATACCGCTACCATTGAGCTGACCTGTTGCGATTGCCCCCTCTTGCTCGGCAAACATATCCGGTAAAATACCGGTGTATTCTATTTGAACTTCGGCGTGATAATCTGTGACTTTGAATAGGACAGTCAAAGAATCAGGTACTCGTTCTAACGAATCTTTTACGACCATACCGCCAATTCTTATTTTCCGCCCAATGGGTGCGTCTCCGGCTGCCACACTTGATGGATCATAAAACAGATTAAGGTTTTGCTTTAACGCACTAGCGATTAACATCGCTGCTACGCTGGCTCCGATGACAATGATGCATACGACGATTAATCGCTGTTTTCTTAACGGGTGCATAAGTGGTCGTTAATCCTGTCGTTGATTTTAGGGAATGTATTATTCAATGATATTCCTCGTTAAACTATCGGCTTAAAAAGTTGCTTGATTCGGCTACGAATAATCTTCAAGACTTAATCGTCTATTGAATTCGATTGAGCCTTAATCATCCTTAACTGACGGCGGTAAGCTCTTGCCGGCATTAATAGTGAGGCGCCAAGAACAATTAAACTTGCACCATAGGCCGCCCAAACGTAACTCCCATGCCCTGCCATATGCCACAATTCAGAAATACTTGTAAAATACATAACAGCCTCTTTTACTTTTTCCAGTTGCTTTCATTTACTAATAAGGCATTTGAGCTTCTTTATCTCAGCCTCTATAAGTTGCACGCCAAAAATATGATCATGCTCTATTTATAGCGTATTTTTCCAGCCAACGGCTATGTCTCTCACTGTGAGCGATTTGAACCCTCATCTGCAGCATGACCGCGGCTGCGAACAGTAAATAGACGCCAGGAATTGTCACCATCAAGGGGTACATCATCTCCGCTGCAATAGTGGATTCTTCGGTAAACTTAATCGATGCTGATTGATGTAAGCTGGACCACCAGTCGACCGACTTGTATATAATTGGAATATTAACGGTACCGACAAGTGCTATGATTGCCGCCGCACGGCTGCCACCTTGGCGATTTTGAAAGGCATCGTGTAAGGCCATTATCCCAAGATAAAGAAAAAACAGTACCAGCATCGATGTAAGCCTGGCGTCTTCCCAAACCCAATAAGCTCCCCAAGTCGGCTTGCCCCATACTGCACCGGTAAATAACCCTAACAAGGTGATCGCAGCGCCTACGGGAGCGATAGCGCGTAATGCCATATCGGCAACTTTCATCCGCCATATAATGGATACGGCTCCGGCAATAGCCATAGCGTAATAACCCGCAAGTGCAACCACGGCAGTTGGAACGTGTATGTAGATAATTCGAAAACTATTGCCTTGCTTGTAATCCGGAGGTGTAAACGCAAGCCCCCACACAACACCAATTGAGAGCAAAACTAAAGCACTCACTAAAACCCACGGTAACCAACGATTGATGGTGCCATGTAACCACTTAGGGGAACCCAAACGATGAAACCACTGCCAATTTGCCATACAAAGACCCTTAATTCTTTCTCACACAATCTCTAACTCTAACGAATATCAACACAAAAGCTCCGGAATCTTTCATGGAAATAAAACCCGGAAAAATTGTAATACATTAGCCATCAATACTCATCCGTAATCCGCCAATAATTGCCAGCGGAGCCAAAACCGCTGATCCAATCAGCAGTGCTACGAGCATCGACAAAGTTGCGGTCAATGGCCAACCTTCAATTGCGCTTTGTACGAACTGAGACCCAAAAATAATCACGGGTACATACATCGGTAAAATAAGCAGTGCTATGAGTAGACCACCACTTCGCAAACTGACGGTCAGGGAAGCGGCAATAGCGCCGAGAAAACTAAGCACTCCACTGCCTAGAAGCAATCCTAATGCTAATGCAGGAATTGCTTTACCAGAGATCCCCAGCATTAAGCTAAACAGAGGAGAAGCCACTACTATAGGCAATCCAGTAACGACCCAATGCGCTAACACTTTGGCCATTACCGGCAAGTACAAAGGCTCGGGCGAAAGCAATAATTGCTCTAAACTGCCGTCATCATAATCGGCGCGAAATAAAGCATCTAAAGACAGCATGATACCCAGTAGCGCTACTACCCAAATGATACCCGCTGCGTTGGCTGTCAGCGTCGTCGCATTAGGGCCAATGCCTAAGGTAAAGAGCAAGATAACCATAAAGATGAACGTCAGTGGATTTAACCAGGCACCACGGTGACGAAAATAGACATGAAAATCACGAACTAGCAAAGCATAAAATATTGAGAATACCGGACGATATTGATCGCTTAACTTAGTATTGCGACTAAGTACGGTAGGATCGGGAATGGTAGAGTCAGACACGGTAAAATCGGGCATTAATACTGCGCCTCAATTTCAAACGCTGAATTGTCTGTCTGCTCTAGTGTATTCGCATAGTCGGTTTTGTAGTCTGCCAAGATGCAGCGATCAAAACCTTCAATGTTCATAGCTTGATGACTGGTGATGATAGCCAGACCACCTTGTGCAAGGTGGTCGCTAATCAGAGCTTCTAGTTGCTCAATGCCATTGCGATCAATAGCCGTAAAGGGCTCATCTAAAATCCACAATGGATGCCGGCTGAGATACAGCCGAGCCAAGCCTACTCGCCGCTGTTGTCCCGCCGAGAGTGTATGACAAGCCGCGTGGGCAAACCGGCTAAGCCCTACTTTATCTAATGCTTGTAGCAACAGATGGGTAAATTGAACCTTGGACTGTTCTTTAAGATGGGGTGTATGAACCACCGCCCACCAACGAAGGTTCTCAAGCGGAGTTAACACGGCTTTAACACCGGCAAGATGGCCTAGATATAACATTTCTGCATGTAGCTCGCCACGATTTCGTCGAGTACCAAGACCACGCCAAGTTATTAGTCCCTCGTATTGTTGAGTTAATCCGGCAATAACACGAAGTAGAGTGGTTTTTCCAGCCCCATTTTCACCTTCTACACGAATTCCATCGCCCGCAACCAAATCAAATTTCAAACCTGCAAACAGCAGGCGGTCACCCCTTTCACAAAGTAATGAATCAACCACTAACAGAGGTTGCGAGGATAAAAGAGGCTCTGTAGACGAAATAGAATGAATAGAAGGCCCCGCAGCGGTCTCAGATGATGTTGGCAAGACGGTAATCTCAGTATTTTATATCCACAATGAGCTAGTATTCGCCTAGCCATCAATAATGAAATAGGATAAGTCGCCCACTTACACAGTGTTGCAAAAGACACGATACTGTAAAAGCAGGGCAAACCAGCATAAACGTTGCCTCATTATATAGTAAACTTCTAGTCTTCAAGACGACGTAATGCACATTAGCTGAATCAGAACCCAGTTTTCTCATGGTCAATCTATCCTCACCAGGCCCGTCTACTGTTGATCCCAAAGGTTTGCAGCTTAACGCTGCATCGCTGGAGACGTTAAAAGAACTCGCTAAACGAGTCGGCGAGCAGATTGAAGTGAAGGTAATAAAAGTAACCGCTGGCTTGGCCCCGAGAGTCGATTCTAAAACTGCCGCAAACAATAACCTGATAAGCTCGCTAACGACCAACCCGAGTTCCTCATATGATGTGGCACTTAAGTTGGGGAACTCGGAAATAAACGTCAAATTTCCTTTGGCTCCTCGCCTCGGTCAGATTTTAATTCTCGAAGTGATAACAAATCAACAACTAAAAATAGTCCAAGTCGGAGGTTCGAACACAACGACAAATAAAGCAAACCAAACTCCTACCTTATCTGGTGCACCGATAACAACAGCAACACTTGGTTCTGAAGCCGCAAAAATTTCTACCTCAGCGAATAGCGTTCTTACAACGTCTAATGTAG
Organism: Gammaproteobacteria bacterium; assembly: GCA_024280785.1. Lineage (GTDB taxonomy): Bacteria > Pseudomonadota > Gammaproteobacteria > Pseudomonadales > UBA7434 > UBA7434. Next base: position 809 of record JAJRPK010000056.1, on the reverse strand, counting down.
CGCAAAATACTCGTTCTGCATTACTCGCAACTGTGGGTGTCGGAGCCTCATCGAATACCCCCGTTGTGACCAAGCCCTTAGCTATTGGCATTCCATTGGCACCTTTATTACAATCGGCCTTGCGCGACAGTTTGCCAAAACAAATCCATCGAGAGGCTTTATTACCGGCACTAATAACACTCATTCAGTCAAATCGTAACGGCATTCCAACAGCAAAAGGTACTGTGGATTCAGTTCCAAAAACTTTGCCAGTTCCACCTCAGCTCTATGGCCCTCTCAGCCAACTGAGTTCGAGTATTAGTTCTCTTTCACAACTAATCAATCCTCTCACGTTGAAGCAGGCCGTTCAAAACAGTGGTTTGTTTTTTGAAGCCAAATTAGCTTATTTATCGCTGCAAAATAGAGCCTTAAATAATCACGCTGCAATTACCCATAAAAATGCTCAAGTTGCAGTTTTAGCTCAAAAAGAGCAGGCCAGTAGCATTAGCGCATTAGAAACCAACATTAAGCAAGATAGTAAACTGGTGCTGCTTAACGTCATCAACACTATCCGAAGCCAGCTAGCGTCGACGGCTAAAGCCCGTGGGCCAGAATCCGGTAACTTACCCCTTCGCTTGTCGACTGATGCGCCGTTGGTTTTACTATGGCAAGTATTAGCTAGTCATTCACCGGCATCCAGGACCACTGAGTCCCAAAAAAATGATCGCGAAGATACATTAATGCTCTTGCTTCGACTGGTCTTGGGCACCGTGTCGCGGACACAGAGCCATCAATTACTGTCGCTTAACTCTCAGCTCGGCGTTAACAGT
>JAJRPK010000055.1 GCA_024280785.1 Gammaproteobacteria bacterium | reverse complement strand
ATTGATGAATGCCCGAGTAAGAGAAAAACAATCGATAACCACTTCACGAATTTTAAGCGGATCGATATCTACACCCTGCCACGCAATCTTGGCATCATCGAGTGCTGGCAATATTTCACGCAAATGGCTCCTATAACGGACCAATATTGCCACCTCAGCTTGAGGATTATTTTCTTGCATCCGGGATATCGCGAAAACGACTTGCTCCGACTCACACTGACGACTGCTTTCCTCTACACAAGCAATAACGAGGGGCTTCGAAAAGTCTGCAGGTGGATCTGTATTGTCTGCCGTAGCTAAACCAATAGATGGATAATACGGTACCGCCCCACGGGAAATATCTGTAGCTTGGGGAAACGCCTTTGAAAAATGTCGATTGTTCCATTCCACCACCGCAGGAGTTGAGCGAAAGTTTTGTATGAGTTCAACGGAGCGTAGCGGTAAATCGCCCACTCCCTGTTCTCGTGCCGTGAGAAATAGTCCTACCTTGGCGGCCCGAAAGCCGTAGATAGATTGCATACCATCGCCAACAATAAATAAAGTGCGTGGCGATTCAGGGTTATTTAAATTGCTTTGTTGCCACTCAGAAGTTAAAGCTTTTATTAATTTGAATTGAGAAACGGAGGTATCTTGAAATTCATCAACTAATATATGCTGTAAGCTTTGGTCCCACTTAAAGCTTGTATCTGACAAACTATCAAGGTCGTCTGCTGATAATGCCCTTAATGCCGACGAAGTAATTTCGTTATAGTCACACTCTCCAGCTCTGCCAAATACTAAACGCAAATGTGCACAGGCACGAACCAGACACTGTGTTAGTGGCTCAAGGATATCCCAGTGCCGCTGCTCGTATCCACGAATAGGCAATGATGTGACCAACTTAAGGCTAGCCACGGCTTCTGGTATCTCGGCAATCTGACGGATTAGCGACATCGTGCGTTGCTTACGAGCATCGTACTCTGCGGATAACTGTTTATCTTTGGTTGAAGACTTTGCAGGAAAACCTTGATGCTTGTCTAATCTTTTTCGAAGACTACCTTCTTTAGTACACAAGAGTTGAAGTAGTCCTAGCCACTGTTCGTGATAGTCATGAAGAGCTTCCGGCAGCTGCGTTATTCCTAATAGTTTGCCTATGACTATCATGGCCTTATCTGAGGGCGTTTGTTGTAACTGCTGAGCAGCAATGTCAGCACAAATAGCAAGTTCACTCGCCACCGGTGTCAATGCATTAAATAACTCTTGCAACTCCTGTTCAATCCACTGCCGTAAGGTCGTTTCCAGAGCGTCACGAGTATCTTCATCTTCCCGATATTGAGCAGCATGCCCCAGCCACTGATCTCTCAACGGTAACATTGTCATCAGCAAATTCTTCAGGCGTAAAACATTATTGTCCAAATGGAGTAATACTCTACTAATCACTTCGCTGGTTGAGCTATTGTCTTCAAGCTCGGTCAAAAATTCATTCACCGCTTGCTCGTAAAGTGCAGCAGCGTTATCAACGGGGCTTAGTCGAGAACCAAGTTGGCTTAGCACTGGCTGATCGCCAGCGATGCTCTGGCATAAACTATCAATAGTTTGAAGCCGTAACCGGGTGGGGTTTTGGAGCAACTGCCAGTGCTTGGCCTTATCGGTCGCAAGGGTTGCACGAGCAAGCTCCCAAGTCAATTTTTTGTGCGCTTCTTCCGGGGCGTTAGGCTGCGCACCCAAATGTAATGCTTTGACTATTCTCTCACGCATTTCCGCTGCGGCTTTGCGCGTAAAAGTGACCGCCAAGATGTGTTCCGGCTGCTCTACATTCGCAAGCAACTTTAAGAATCGCTGTATTAATAGCTCTGTTTTTCCAGACCCTGCGGGCGCCGTAACACAGATAGACTGGTCAACTTCTAACGCTGCTAACCGTTGATCATTATCTACTATCGCTGATTTTTTATTACTCACCAAACCACTACCCTAGCTCGTTTAAAGTTGATGTAGTCTCAGAAACCCTCAATCGCATAATCGCTTCGAGTTCTGTATCCACTGATTTAGTGCGTAGCGTATCCACTGCTGCGTAGCCTTGTAATATTTCACGCATCAAAGAAGCTAAGCCTTTATTCCAGTGGTTTTCTAAATCTGCCCAGTCAACTCGATTATGGTTGCGCCGTTTGCTGATTGTCGTTATCCCTTTGATATCTAATGCAACAGACTCATCTTCAGCGATTCCATCAATAGCAATTTGGCCTGACTTTAAACTGGCAAATCCAAGGCTACCGGGAACATACAGCGCCCCGCTTCCTTTGTTGTCTAATGCCAGTAATTGTCGTAGCGCATAAAGATATAGCGGTAGCTGTGGATCACTTATTCGATCATCCCACCAGCCAGAAGGTTTAGTTAGGCCTGTTTTGTAATCAAGCAATAGCAAACTGTCATCAGTTAATCGATCCATTCTATCAATGCGTAAATGGATGGTATAACCTTCTAATTGAACATCCAGACTTTCCTCTAAAGATTTAATCAGAAAATCAGGTCGCTGTTTTTCAAGTGACAACCATGTTTCCAGCGTAGTTTGCAAACGCTGTTTCTCTAACGCTAACAAGCGGCTAGGTATGCTTTCAAACCGACGCGATATTATTTTATCAAACGTCGACTCAATAGACTCAATCACTAATGTTAGTAATTGCGCATCGGTGCAGTCATGTAAACTCGCGGAGCCGCCTAATGCCTGCCAAATATATTCCAGCGCGGCGTGAGTTGTATTTCCTCGTTCTAGCGGAGAAACCCCAGTCACAATTGGACCTAATGCTCGAATCCCTAAGCGCCATTTTATATACGCTTTAAATGGGTTTTCTGCTTGATCTTTCAACATCGAGGCGCCACCCTTCAACACGGAATTTACTTCCTCTTGTTGCGCGTCTGGATAACTTAGACCAAAGTGATCTGCGACATGTTCGAGGGGGCTATCGTTCATAGGTTCAAGAGAAGAACCTTCCACTCCGTTATAAGTCTCGCGCGGCATTTCTACTAAAGAGCTGTCATTTATTAAGCTGTTAACTAGAGGTGAAAGATGAACCGGAATTTCATCGATAACAGACGGATAACTTACGACAATATTCTTAGCACTATTTAGATAGGCTTCGGTTAATGCTCCGGCATAAACAAACTCTTGTTCACTGGAAGCAGACGGCATGTTATTTTCTATTTGCAGTGATCGAGGAATTAATGGATGTGTCTTGGGTGGCTGAGGCCATTGTCGTTCGGACATTCCAACCAGCCATAGGTAATCAAATGTCTGGCCACTGGCCTCTAAGGAACCTAACACCTGTACTATATTCCCTTTTCCCGCATCGTCAGTCGTCTCACGATGATAAGTCGAATCGTGGCAATGACTTTTAAACAAACGAATAGCTTGAGACAAACCAACATTACCCACAACCGCGTCGAGCGAAGAAAAACTATCGCAGCAAGCACTAAAACGTTGACACTGCTGGTACTCATCGCTATTCAAAGTCCGATTTCCCGGCCAACCAAAGTCTTCTAATACCGCTTGAATCTCTGCAATCCACTGAGAGGGATATTGTGTCGACTTTTCTTTAGTCCTGCGACGAAGCGATCGAGACCGATTGACGCATTGATTCAATCGTATCTGAAAGGGATGTTCATTTCCCTTCGCGCCAATATTGACAAATGTTTTGAAATTTGGCTTGTCCCATTCAAATAAGCGAGCAATTTGCGTTAACGTAAACTCTGCGTTACCGGCAGAATGACAACTCGAAATTAGCGCGCGACGAAACTCTAAATCAATAGATTCGTCGCCAAGATAAGCGGAGCATAATAAAAATGACCATCGATCAATGGCTAAGGGCGCAACCATTGTTTCGATAAGACTAAGTGCAATACTCACAGTGGCCGTTTCTGAAAGCGGGGTTCCCGCAGAAATATTGAAAGCACCAGCCGAACTGATTCCACCTGTGTTGAGAGCATCTTCATCAAAATATTGCTGGAAAACGCGCTCTGTCGCTAGCTTGTTCTGCGCCAAATTTTGAATAACAACCGCTATATTTGCCGAAGGGTCTTCTGCAGAGCGTAGCTTCGCCCAACGAGAAGCAGCAATTAGTTCATCGGGAAAGTCGACACAGGAAATTATTGATGTCTGTTCATTTTTACGTTTTAAATACAACTGAGTGACTTTATGGCTTTTAGAAGATAAATTTTTAGCCAGTTCAATTTGCAGTGGACTTGGAGATTGAAAGCCCACCATGATTATCGGAGGCATATCGTCTTCCAAGTCTAAACTGAGCAAATGAGTTTGTGCGTCGACAAAAGCAATATGTTCCGTTGCCGACAAACTTTCTTCATAAGCGTTAATCCAGTGATAAAAAGCTTCGCTATCTAAGGAACTAGAAAAATCAAAAGCCTGTTCTTCAATGTCAATCTGCCATTGCCGTAACAACTGATATCCTTGCTGAGCAAGTTTTGCCGTTGAAGATAAAGATAATAATGATTGCCCGTAAGTAGACTCCGAAATGACTTGTTCCCAATATTGGATATCTTGACTTGAGCTGAGAACCAGTTTAGCGGGTAGCTCACCACGAAGTAATCTTGCGTTCCATATTGACATTGCCCATGCATCAAAGGGTAAAATATTTATCGACGGCCAACATACCTCAGCATTTTTTACACGATTAGCTGACAGTGTATCGATTATTTTATTTAAGTGGGCTGCCAAACGAGTGTTTGGCGTTAGAAACGTGGCCTGCTTATCTAATGCAAGCGCAAGCTGTTCCTCTGTCTGCTTATTGACAAAGTTTGATGCATTGAACAAATATGACATAAATTAAATAATACCTGACGACTATTCATTAACTCCGTGACGCAATAACTCCATAGCACATTTGCTTAGCATCCCGTTTAGCGAAAGACTCAAATCCACCAGTAATATTTTAAAGCTACCACTGCTCGACGACATCAATATGAAAAAATTGACCTTGATAATACAGAATCAACCCCGTCTCAGTGATAACCCGTAAGCGTAAACCGCTGGCGATCATTTGACCTTCTCTAACTCGTCTACCGTTGATAATAATGGTTCTTTTGCCAGGATCTCGGCTAAAAACGTGAAACGAAAAATCCATTTTGGGTACAAGACTTTGAAAGTCAGCAGGCAACTGCCATAAATCTTGAATCTGATGCCGGGGAGGCAACTCATCATCGACAAGAAAATTTGATTGCTGATTTTTCGTTAAATATTGCTCCTGAGAAAACGTTTTATTACTCGGAAAGGATTGTACGTCAGTTGCGGTTTCTGCAGTGTTTTGTGAATTTTGTTGACTGCTTTCTTTTCCCGAATAGCGAGACTCTAGGAAATCAACAAATTTTTCTGACACTTGCGGCCAAGCCCACCAAATAACTAAAGAAATAATCCCAATAGCAGTCAGTAATAAAAGCCACCGCTTTTTACTGCCGCCTGTTTCACGATAAGACGACGCGCTGTTTTGCAGCGAGTGCACGTCGGCTTGCTTGCTACGTTTTCGCTCATTTTCAGATTTTTTTATAGCATCGAGAATAAAGGACATGAGTTAATTAGCCTGTTATTAACGACAGCAGATCACTGGCACTAGCAACACTGGTCGTTTTGCTTTGTCGAAACAAATCAAAAAATGACTGGAAAAGATCGGTAGAGATCGAGATGTACAAGCCAGCCATTAAGAGTAAGCCAATCAGGATGATAAAGAAGGTGCGCTTAGCATCCTGTCCGTATAACCATGCAACACCTCCTCCAGTGGAAATCCCTAACACTTCGTCACATGCCTCTAATACAAGGGGGTACTCAATTAATGTCTGTTCGTGAATGTAAGCGCCCAGCATGGCTCGGTCACAGATTACATTTACCAACCGAGGCACACCACGACTTTTTACGTAGACTTGCTTTAATGCCGCCCGCGAAAAAAGTTCTCCTCTGAAGCCCGCAACGTGCAATCGGTGTTTAATGTAGGATTCAGTTTCGGCTGCCGTTAGTGGTTTTAAGTGAAAGCGAGCTGTTATTCTTTGTGCCAGCTGAATTAAGTTTTGTTGGGCTAGTTTATCATTGAGCTCAGGCTGACCTAGCAAAATCAACTGCAACAGTTTCTTCTCCCTGGTTTCTAAATTTGTTAGTAATCTTAACTGTTCAAGTACTTCATCGGCTAAATTTTGCGCCTCATCTACGATTAAGATCGTATTGCGACCAGAGGCATAAGCTTGCAACAAAAATTGGTTGATTTTATCAATTAATATTTTTACCGAACTGAAATTTGAGTAATCTATAGAAAATTCATCGCAGATAGATTCAAGTAATTCATTTGCCGATAGTCGGGGGTTAACGATAAAGGCTATATCAACGTTATCCGGAAGCTGATTAAGCAGACTGCGGCATACCGTTGTTTTTCCTGTACCTATTTCACCTGTTAGTAAAACAAAGCCACCTTCGTCACCTATGCCATAGAGTAAGTGCGCCAGCGCCTCTTTGTGTTGGTCGGTCATATATAAATAGCGCGGATCAGGCGCTATAGAAAAAGGTTTTTCATGTAAACCAAAAAAATCAAGGTACATTTATTTACCAGCCCGCCCCAATAAATCTAACGTTAGATACATAGCAATAAAGAGCCTCGAAGCACAAACTAAAACATTTTAAACCGAGTCATACACTAACCCTGTAAGGTTAAGCGAACCGATACATAGCCAGGAATAGAGCTGTCCAAGGAAATGTCGACAGCGCTAACTCCTTTCTTTGTCTCTAACTCTCCGAGCCAGCTTACTACGCTGTTAAATTTTACTTGCTCTAACCATAGTCTAACTTTTTCATCCCCCATGGGTTCGAATCGACTAAAAGTTAGTTCGTAGTTCTTCGCAGTTGAAGACGCAACACTCAACAATGAGCCTTCTAACCCACCTTCTTCCCCACCGCTTATTAATGCTTTGGCTTCGGGCTCTTTGACGACCATCCACTCATGGCTTTCAAGCTGGGTTTGATAATTTGCACTAGCGGATTTCAAATAATCTATCGCCGGAGAAAGGATAAGCTGATAGAGCAAAAACACACCCACAACAACAGCGAGGGTATTAAGAGCTAATCTATCTCGCTCTGGCAAACCATGGTATTTAAGTTCGAGGTCTTGAACTGAATCGTTAGTACGCACCCGTGCCACCGTTCGATCAAACTCATCACTTAGTTGCTGCTGCCAATCACTCATTTAATATAAACTCTACGCTATTTCATTGTTAACCCCGCATAAATTAGAGGAGTCAATTTACATAAATTTCTAACCGCGGCCTATTTTAATTCGACCAGTAACGATATCGTTGTCCTGATTTGCCGATAAAATATCTACTTTGAGACCTTCTCCTGTCAGCAAATCTTTATAAGCCTCAAGCTCATCTATATCTTTCGCTCTTATTTCAATAGTAATGTGCCCGCGCTGACTGTCATATCTCAACTGAGTGATCGTTGCCGGGTTTTCAGAATCCAAATTGGCCAGCGATTTAGACGCCGCGTCGAGTAAGGGTAAAAATTCGGAGGTTGCGCCAGCGACTGAATGGCCAGAAAGTTGTTGGCGCATTTGCTTTACTGGATCGTAGATCCTGCGCTGTTTAGGAAATAGTGATTTATAAATTGCAATACTGTCATCGAAATATTTGTCTGCACGGTAGTTAAGATAAAAACCACCGGCCAACGTAATGACCAAAAACAAACTTAAGCAGACGGCAACAGCCGCACCAGCTTTGCGAATAAAACGACGGTTTTCTGCTGAAGCACTAATCGGTCGAAACTCGCCTTGAAGTAAATTTAGCGTGGTCTCGAGAGAATGAACCGCGTTCACAGCCAGTAATTGAGAGGCTGTTTCGCTGTATTCAACATCTCGAGTTTCGATATTTTCCGAGCGAATGAAGTCACCTATTTCGGTCTTAAATGCTCCGGCCACAATCATCAAATCAGGATCAAGCTCAGCAGGCTCGACTTGCTGCTGTCCGGCTGAAGTCTGCACTGGGTCAAGTTTAATATTATCTAAAGAGTCTGACTCTGAAAATTCATCCAAGGCCCCACTATCAGGTTCTGCTTGCCTATCGCTAATCTCTTGAATTTCAAGACTTAGCCGAGCGAGTTCAGATAAATCTTCGGCGGCAACTGAAAGAAGTACAACTTCGATAACGCTGTCGCCTACAGCCCCACCGGTATCTGCCGATGAATTTTCTCCATCAGTACTGTGTAAGTGATCAATAGCAAGGCGAATAACTGGCTCAGCTGTGTTTTTGTCAAGCGTAAGGCCACTGACTCCCCCATCTCGATAGAGCAATTTATTTTCTTCAAACAACAATTGCCAATCACCCACTTTTTGCGGCACACAAAGTACATCGACAAACAGGTAATCGGGCAAAAAATCAATTTGTTCTAAAGCTTCAAGCCAATCTTCAAGAGTATCTCTTCTTAGCGCAGCCACCCGTACTTCGTCACCAGTATGAAATGCCGGCGTAGCCAAATGCATACTCTCAATAGGGTCTATAATTTGCTCTTCAACCACAAAAGCCAACAATTGCTTGAGATGCCGATGCTGTTTGCTCGGAACATCTACAGATGTCAACAGTACTGCGCCGCTAGGAACAATGACGATATTTCGCCGGGTTCCTCCTGCAGTGGGTACGACCTGTGGTATGTCTTGTAACAAAGCATAGCCGGATGATTCGATATGCCCATCTGTTGCCAGTACAGACCAAGCGACCTTGCTCAGGCTATTGATCGCAATTTCTTTAAAACGTAAACACAAAAAATCTGACATATTTATCTTAGTTTAGCGGTCGTTGGGTGAATCTTAGGATTTAATTACTCGCTAGAAAACGGGATGAATTATCGTTCTCCCGGCGGGATAACACAATGAATTTTGCCGAACGCCCAGTACCATTTTTCACAACCGTGGTCGAAAGATAGGCAATACTGCCCGCATAATTGGCGCGAATGTTAATTTCATAGTACTGGCTGGTAACAGAGCTCGCAATTCTAGGCCCTGCGGTGGGGAGTAGCGATGTTCCACTATTAAGGTCGCTAGGATAAGGCAAATAGCCAGCGACCTTAAGTCGCGTAACAAAACCATTTGAGCCACCATCTACGCTCTCGAATGGATCTGCTCGATCAGAAATAATGTTTTCTGCCGTACCAAGCCCGATGCTTTTAGAGCGGCGACCTTTGCTCGCGCCATTGGTGGTCTGTAAGGTGGTCAAAGCGTAATCAGTAGCCGTATTTAAATTTAACGGCACCACGCCATCGACTTTAATGGCGCTGATATGAGGTAATAATTTTTTCATGACTTCGGCAGTAAACCCCCGGATTAAGCGAAGCTCAGAAACGTCGCTCAACCGCTGGTTAGCCACCCGATAACCCGGTTTCTCCTCGTAATAGCTATCGTCTTCGCTAAGATCACCCGCTACTTGATCATTGCTATCGAGCCAGTCCCGAAGATTATCAGCGATGCTAACTTCTATATCCAATTCAACGAGTAAATCTCTAAAACGATTTAGTTCGTCAAGATTGACTTCTCCATCGTGTTGGATCAAATTATTAATATTGTAAAAACGATTTAAGTCAGTGATCTGAATTAACACCGCGCCAATATTATCGATTTCAAAAGGAATAGCCGCTTGCGCCCAAGCTTCTTCGAGGTTATCCGTAGCGGGAGGATTATCGGCATCGTCCTCGGCGTCAGTTTTTAGCACTAAAATCGCCAATTCTTCTGCTGCCAAGGCATAGTAATAGGCTTGAGTACGGTTCACCATTCCGGTAGTTCGCTGTACGTCTAACTCTTTACCCACCAAAATTTTCGCTGAAATCAACGCTGCTATAGCGAACACCAATAACACAGTAATCAGTGCTACCCCCGCTTGTCTGGAGCGAGTAGAACTCAATGAAGACTGCGCTTTAGTTTGCTTACATGGACCTTGGAATGGACGGTCACAACTCATGCTTATGTTCCTAAACAAATTTTCAAGTGCCTTATTGCTAACTACAAGATTCTAAAAACATAACTTAAAACGTCTTCGTTTTCTAACACGATACTCACTTCCATCGCGTAAGGAACATCATAGGCCGCGAGACTAGAACCTTGCGCGAAAGTTTCCATACGGGTCGCTGACCACTCTTCATTACCTGCATCCCAAAACCGCGTTCGAAAATCTACAATCCCTCCCATCAATACTTGCTCATGCTCTTGCGTAGCAGGCATTCGATCTAACACACTCCAATACAATCTAATAAGATAAAGTGAAGTATCATTGTAAAATTCACTTTCGGGGTCTGAAGCGGCAGGGTGATAATCAATTCGATAAGCCACTCGCTGTAATTCGCTTCGCGGCCAAGCCAGTGGGTTTGACCAACCAGCACGGGTAAACTCGATAAGGTTATCGTCTCCCTCTACAATTAAGTCCTTTATTGATTCACCGTCTCTGTTTACTACCGGGCGACGCACCATTTGTCTAAAATCTTTGCTTAATTGCCACCATACTCGTTGGACATTAGATAACGCTTGCGATTGTTTTTGATTGACCTCTTCAGAAAGAATGACCTGATCAAGAATTTGATATGACCCCATGCCGATCCAGGCAAAAATAAACATCGCCACCAATGCTTCAATCAGCGTGAAGCCCGATTGGCTCGACTCGATATTTCGTTTATTTTGAACCATCAGTAAATATCGGCCCGAAAGCCACTCAACAAAATAGTTGCCGATTCATCACTACCGGTATCGTTGGGTCTAATTAAAACATCTATCCGACGGACACTTTCGTTGGGAGTTGCACTGATCTCGATTTCTACTCGCCACTCGCGATCAGCATGAGTGATAATTTCCTCGTCATTACCTAAGTCAGGATATTTTTCTTTTATCAACACGCTATTCAATGCATATTCAGCGATACTCAAAGCAATCAGCTTATTATTTAACACCGACAAATCGCGCGTAGATTGATTGATGGTTTTAAGCAAAGCTGTCCCCGAAAGTGCCAGCACTGCCAATGCGACCATTATCTCTATAAGGGTAAACCCTCGCGAACGATTTACAGGCATACTGCTACCGGCCCCCTGCCATGGCTATAAATACCTTCCATACAGCCGCAGTAAGCTTCATTGCTCAGACACATTTTTAATCGTTGGCCGAGAAAAACCGTCAGAAACCACTTGGAACACGGTTTTGTTTTGCACATCCATTGTCGCAAAAAAATCTACCGTGAAAGCTGTTAATTCACCTGAACTCAACATAAGTATCTGCGGGGTCAGATTCAGTACCTCATTATTATTCTCATCATCATGGTCGCGTGTATCGTTGATTTCGACGAATTGATTTTCGTCTTCATCTCCAAAAAGCTTGTCCCCATCGCCCCCAAAACGGCTATCAGTATCTCCTTGCTGACGTGAAAAGCCCTCGATTGTCCAACTTATTTGCATCTGTTCATCGAACTCATGCAATTTAAATACTTTATTGTTAAAGCTTACCCAGCCTTGAGTGATTCGATCGTACTTTAATAAAATATAGCCTTCTTTTGACAACACAAAGCCCAAGTCAGAAGATGTGTAAATAGCCTCATCTATGGCGGCAATCACTATGCTTTGAAACCGTTCCGCTTCGCCACGTAGTTCACGAGCGAAATTATCACCGATAGAGATCACCGCCATTCCTGAAAATAGACCTAGAATAACTAGCACAACAAGTAACTCTATCAACGTAAAGCCACGACAACCCGCTATCGCATCAGGAGATTTAGACCGTGTCGTTAAAGCACTCATACCAATTACGTTTGACGCTGCAATCAAAAGAGAATACTCACTAGTTTTAAATTCATCTAAGCCTTTAACATTCATCTAACATTTGACATTCATCTATCGAGAGAACACTCAGTCTAGCTACTGATCCCAACTGCTAATGTCTGCCGCATACTCTTCTCCGCCGGCCCGCGCGTCCGCCCCTAAACTCATTAACTCGTACGGCCGCGAGTTATCCCCGGGGCTTAAGTAAATGTATTCGCCATCCCAGGGGTCTAACGGTATATCGCGAGCTTTTAGGTACCCCTGTGAATTCCAGTTTTTAGGCACGGGAGAAGCCGTAGGCTTTTTCACTAACGCCTCTAAACCTTGGTCTGTTGTTGGATAAAAGTGATTGTCCAATTTGTACATATCCAACGCTTGGCCCATCGTACCCAGATCTGCTCGCGCAGTAGTCACTCGAGCCTTGTCGACTTGACCCAAGACATTGGGTCCAATCAGCCCGATCAGCATGCCCATGATAACAACAACGACTAACACTTCAATCAAAGTGAAGCCCTGCTGCAACTGACCCCAAGGGTGCATTTTAATTTTGTTCATAACTACTCTTCTCTAATGTTGTGTACTAAAAATGTTGTGTGCTAAAAATATTGCGTACTAAATTGTGTATTGAGTTGCGTACTAAGCTTCGTTCATAATAACGTATAAATTTTCATACAATAGAATTCAGATTAACAATCGGCAGCAATATCGCTACGACAATAACAAACACGCTCACTCCCATAAGTAGTAACATAAGCGGTTCAAGAATGCTTAACATCACGCTGATTAACGTCTCAAGGTCACGTTGCTGGGCTACGGCAACCCGACTGAGCATTTGATCTAACTCACCACTTT
>JAJRPK010000054.1 GCA_024280785.1 Gammaproteobacteria bacterium | reverse complement strand
GGAGGATTATATGAGCCGATATGCTATCGACTCTGCCACGCCCCCACCCTCCAGTGCTCACATTCAAGGTTATGCCGGTAGTGCAGAAGCGCCAGAAACTCTCCCCATTCCATTAAGACTCCTGCCCCTTGGATTAGGCCACATTAGAATTGACGGCAGCGGTTTTTTTGTGGAAATAAGAGAGCGTAACGCCACGCGTTTCTTAGTGCTCTATGCTGATGAACTGATAAAAAACCGGGAAAAGCAGTACCTTGGCTTTCTAGCTCTGGGTATTGTGGTGATGACACTGCTGTCGAGTGTGTTGGGTTTTTGGCTTGCGGGCCGAGTCATTTTACCCGTGACTCGGCTGGCTCGGCAGGTATCAAAAATGGGCCCAGATTTTAGCCCGCTGCCGGTTAAAGAAGGTCATCCTTACGACGAAGTCGGCAAACTGACACTGGCTATTGATCGTTATCATCAGCGGTTAGCAGAGTTTAATGAGCGCGAACGCGCTTTTACCAGCGACGTCAGTCATGAGCTACGCACCCCGCTTGCGGTTATAGAGGGCGCTTCTGAGGTAATGCTTTCTAAAAACGATTTAGGCAAGGATAACCGAAAGCGAATCGAACGTATTACGCGTGCTACAACGCAGATTACCCGTCTGACCACGGCGTTGCTGGCTTTGGCGCGAGAGGAATCTGACAGCGACAGTCATCCGCATCAGTGTCCCGTAGACAAAGTGCTCATAAAGGTGGTGGAAGAGCAGCAGTATCTTTTGAATCATAAGTCAGTAGAGGTCAATCTCGATGCAAACAGCGACCTCGTAACCCGCGGTGATTCCATTCTTTTGTATGTCGTACTTGCTAATATTGTCCGCAATGCCTTTAGTTACACCCATCAGGGAACAGTGCATATTCGTTTAGAAGATGAGCGCATCGTCATCGAAGATACCGGTGCGGGTATGAGAGAAGATCAGTTGCTTAAAATGTTTAACCGCTACTACAGCGAGAACCTTTCCAAAGGCGGGTACGGCATAGGACTCTCGCTGGTAGCGAGGATATGTGAACGCTATGGTTGGGCGATCTCGGTACGCAGTCACGAAGGCCGAGGTACCTCGGTGGAACTTTTGCTGAACTAGGTTCCTTGCCTTGGTACTTTTGAACTTTTACGCTTACTTTACATTGACCTGTATAGAATACTGCCGATACTTTAATCGAGGGTCTAGGCATTGGAAAAAAAGCCTTCCACGAGGGATGAGTGGCATTCTTTTTCAGGAGGTTGGGTCGAAAGACTTCTTTATGGACTGGCCACTCTAGTATTTTGTGTGGCACCCTTCCTAATTCCAGGAATAGCCGTAAGACAGGGCGTCATGATGTTCTTTGGCAGCACCATTTTTCTGTTCCTAGTGATCTTATTGTTTGGCATACTAGCGAGTAGAAATAAATCTCGGAGAGGCTCCCGATAAGATCTTCACACTCATTTGCGAGTCTTTGCAACGCAGCCATTGGCGAAAAGATGCGTGCTCGAAATTGGGTATTCTTGAGTGCGGGGAGTATAGTGTCGAGTCAAATCTTTTCGAGACCCGAAAACCAGAAGGGTTTATATACTATGGAGCAGCTATACCTTTTGCTGAAGGGTTAGACTTAAAGGTGTAGAATTAGCCCACTATTTCAAGTTTTCTCAAAGATGCACTTCGGTAAATGATGCGTGCTGTAAAGGGGGGCTTGAACGCAAAAGGCATATAACGAAAAGAGAAAAAAGTGCTGATCTATTTAACATTCCTTGAGTTCTTATAACCTAGGCGCTACCTACCTGAAGCGTCATTTTGAGAGATAATTAAGAGGCGTCCTTTTTTTGTCGTTAGACTCAAAGGAGTATAAGCATTGAGAGGCGAGGTACGTTAAATCAATTTTTAAAACGCTATTTCTTCATGGCAATTTTGGTACCGGGTGCTTTCAGTATACATTGAGTAATTTAATGACACTTAACGCTATATTTCCTTTCCTTGCTTGGTTTAAATTAATCACAAAAGAATCAGTTAAGGCCGATCTTCTAGCCGGATTAACAGGTGCCGTTATAGTCCTTCCTCAGGGCGTGGCGTTTGCGACAATTGCAGGTTTGCCACCTGAATACGGGCTGTATACTGCCATGGTGACTCCCGTGGTTGCTGCGTTATTTGGCTCTTCCTTTCATTTGGTGGCGGGTCCAACAACTGCAATTTCTATCGTCGTATTTTCTGCAATCAGCCAGTATGCGGAACCAGGTACCGCTGAATATTTGAGTCTGACACTAACGTTGACTTTTCTGGCGGGTGTTTATCAGTTGGCATTTGGACTCGCCAGGTTAGGGGCGTTGGTGAATTTTGTTTCTCACACCGTAATTATTGGTTTTACAGCAGGAGCTGCAATCTTGATTGCGACTAGCCAAATGAAGCATATTACGGGCATTTCTATACCAAAAGGCGAATCATTTTTTCATACGTGGATAGATCTTTTCCAGAATTACGGAAGCATAAACGGCTATCTTATTATGATCGCATTGGTAACTTTAGCTACGGCTCTATTATTTAAAAAGCTATGGCCTAAATCACCTAATCTGCTTATTGGGATGGTGGTTGGTAGTGTTTTTGCCTGGGTGTTTAAGGACTTTACGGCAGGTATCAAATTGGTGGGGGAAATACCCGCCCAGTTACCTCCCCTATCCAGACCTGAATTATCTCTGGCATCCGTGAAGATGTTGGCACCTCAAGCCTTTGCGGTTGCTCTGCTAGGTTTAATTGAAGCGGTATCGATCAGTCGCGCTGTTGCGACCAAGTCTGGGCAACGAATTGACGCTAATCAGGAGTTCATAGGGCAGGGGGCTTCGAATATAGTAGGCAGTTTTGTATCCAGCTATGCAGGTTCTGGTTCCTTTACACGCTCCGGTATTAACTATGAAGCAGGCGCAAAAACTCCTCTATCAGCTGTTTTTGCGGCTGTCTTTCTGGTGGTGGTCGTTTTATTGATTGCTCCGTTGACAGCTTATTTGCCAATTGCAGCCATGGGGGGTGTCATTCTTCTGGTGGCTTATAACTTAATAGATGTTCATCACATCAAGCAAACGCTAACATTTAGCAAAACAGAGTCATCAATTCTGCTGACGACTTTTTTTGCCACGCTATTTCTAGAACTTGAATTTGCGATTTACCTCGGTGTTCTATTGTCGCTTATTCTCTTTTTAGCCAAAACATCAACACCAAATATACCTACTTTATCTATTGATGATACGCCATATAGCACACATAGGAAGTTTGTTAATATCCAGAAAAAACCGCTGAAGCAGTGTCCGCAACTGAGAATTATCAGGATAGATATGTCTATCTATTTTGGGTCCATAAGTCACATTCAAAAACGTATTTCAAATATAGTAGAGAACGAAAAAATCAAACATATACTCATTGAATCGAGTGGCATTAACTTTATTGACCTGGCCGGTGCAGAAGCCTTGGTCACCGAAAATAATCGTTTATTAAAAGAGAATGGTGGATTGTATTTTGTAGGCCTTAAATCCTCCGTATACGAATTTGCGGCAAAATCCTGCTTTATAAAAAACATAAGAAACGATCACTTCTTCGACACAAAAACACAGGCTTTACACAATATTTACGATCGGATGGATAAATCAATCTGTTCAAAGTGTCAAATTCTTTTATTTAAAGAATGTAAGGAATGTAAGGAATGTAAGGAATGAGTGTAGCTACGAAGCGTACCTAGAAGACGAAGTTTCTATTTTCACCTTCGGTGTACTTTATGGTATTATTATATACTATAATAACGGGTACTCGAAAGGGTATTGGTGAGTGCGGGGAGTATACATAGCTAATCGCAGTATGTAGTCATACCTTTGTAAGGCGTTAAGCCCGGAGTTCAAAATGAAAGCTTCCCTGATGGGGTCAGGCTTGTATATAGCTATATTCGCAATTATTCTTTTTGGATCTAGCGATGCTGTTGCCGATAATATCGGATCCGCGCAACCTGCTTCTACCCCGCTTCCTGTGACGGTCGAAGTGAACCATCCTCTTGCAATGGCCCATCAAAAACTCGATCATGCTAAAGAGAGTTATAGCCAGGGTGATATTGATGCGGTTCAGCAGGATCTGGATGCTGCTAGCAAGTGGCTTCAGCATCCCCAATTGAGTAATAATACTAAAGCAAAAGATGAAGCCACAGCATTGGCCAATGATATCCAGGCGTTACAAGAAGTAATTAGCCACCCTTCGGATGAACATGAAGGTGCGATAGCTCGAATTTGGCATCGTACTACGGCATTGGTAGAACATGAATTTCAGCACATAAAAAAGAGCTGGGCTGACACTTCAACCGCAAATAAGACAATGAAACATCTACTTGATGCAAAGCTGCATTTCACCTATGCAGAGCATGACTTGTTTGTTGCTCATAATAGAGAAAAGGCCAATAACGAAATAAGCCGCACAATCACTTATTTAAATGAAGCTGAAAAAGTTGCGATCCCACGAATTCGAGAACAGATAGGCGCTTTAAAAAACGACTTGCAGACATTAGCGGACAGCCGTATCTATGCCTCTGAGCAAGAAAGAATTATGAGTGTGCTTACACAAGCAAGTGCATCTATTGAGAAAGTCAGCCAAGGCGTCGCATTGCCTGTACAGTCCAAGCTTCAGACTCTGGTTACAGAGATAGGAAACATGACAAACGAGATTGGAGCGCTGGAGAGCCGTCAGCAATACAACGCTATTATTGAAAAACTCCGCAAACTCAATAATGAGCTTTGATCTGATAAAAATTGAAACCAACAGCAATCAATATACGCATAGGTCTTAGGCATTGAGTGTGTGCTCTATTCGTTTTGTGGCAAAGCGCAACGACGGTAGTGTATTAGGGGCAACGCAGGAGCAGTTGCTGAGTGGTACTATTGCAAGAAGTTGCAACACATCCATGGAATGAATAGGGAGTGCAATGACTCCTAAAACCTAAGCAGCATGCACTGTATATTTGATTCTCCGTAACTTAGCAGACAAAAGGAGCTGCAAAGAGCGAGTATATGACCCAAGAAAAAAGCAAAAGTACTACAAAAGATCGCATTAAGAAGCGACTGGCATCCATCGCTATATTTATTATGCTGGCTGGATTTCTCGCTTATGAAGAGCCGACCATTGAGATCGCTTGGGTCACGGCTATTTTGCTATTGACGATTTACTTGTTCGCGTTTGAGGTCGTTGATGTTGATATCGCAGCTGTGACGATTATGGTAATCCTCGGACTGACCAGTTTGCTGGCACCGATAATGGGGCTAGAAAAAGGATTGGTTGATCCTGAACATCTGTTTGACGGTTTTTCGAGTAATGCGGTGATGTCGATCATAGCGGTTATGATTATTGGGGCGGGACTGGATAAAACCGGCATTATGAGCAAGGTCGCGGCTTTTATATTGCAAATTGGCGGGACCTCAGAAAAGCGTATTATCCCGATAGTTT